>JAZBPF010000710.1:0-5326 GCA_036351515.1 Pseudomonadales bacterium
CTCGAGGATCGGGCGCGCGCTGTAGACCGGCATGCGGAACCGTTCCTCGCGCGTGGACAGGGCGAGGGCGTAGCCGTCGTCCTCCGGCAGGCGGCCGAGGCGGTAGCGCACGGTGCCCGTACCGTCCCGCTCGAGCTCGACGTCCAGCACCGGATCGTCGAGGCCGAGCTCCGCGTCGGCGGCGTCGCCGGCGAGGAGGCCGCCGATGCGCAGCTCCGCGAGGCGGTCCACGAAGGTGTCGACCGCCTCGGGCGCGAGGCCGCGCCCCGCCGGGAGGCCTTCGGCGCCCCAGGCCGGCGCCCCGTCTCCGTCGTCCGCGGTCGTCCGGCGCAGCACGAGACCGTCGAGGCGCAGCGCCCGCACCGTCGCCGCGTCGAACTGGAGCACGGTCCGGTCGAGCCAGTCGTCGGGATCGGTCGGCGCCTCGTAGGTCGGGAGCTCCACGGGGACGATCGCGTCGCCGTCTCCGGCGCGGGCGTGCACCTGCCGCACCCCCTGCGAGGTGCCGAGGTAGAGCTCGGCGAGCCTCGCTCCGTCGCCCTCGAGGACGATGCGCCGCTCGTGCGCGTCCTCGGCCACGCGGAAGCGCTCCCGGGCGCCCGCGCTCGTCGCCACGGGCACCGTCGCCTGCAGTTCGGCGAGGCGCTCGAGGAGGCGCTCGACCTTGTCGCCGTCCGCGGGGAAGGCTCCCGCGTCCGGCAGGACCCAGCCCGCCTCGCCGCGCGCGAGCACCGCGCGTGCGCCTTCGCCGTCCGCCACGGTCACGCGATCCACGGCGTCGGCCTCGAAGGCGAGCAGCGGGCCGCCGGCCTCCGCTTCGCCGAGCTCCGGACCCAGGGTGCCGAGCCCGAGGGCCAGGAGGAGCTGCAGGACGAGGAGCCCCGCGAGCAGTCGAACCGTCTTCTCCATCGTTCAGACCTCCGCGAGGATGCGCTGGTAGCGCCGGCGGTCCGCGGCAGCGACGCGGCGGCGCCATGCCCACACGCCGACGAGGCCGGCGATCGCGAGGGCGTAGTTCACGTACTCCCAGCGACGCTGCGCGCCGGGTTCCATGGGCTCGAGGGTCCGGGCGAGCTGCGTGCGGCCGCGCAGGGCGAGGAGGCTCCGGTCCTCGAGGGACCAGTCGATGACGTTCTGCAGGAACGTCACCGGCTGCAGGTAGAAGGTGCCGAGGCCCTGGGACGCGAGGTCGAGGGCCGTGTCCGTGGCGAAGGTGCTGCTCGCCACGATCACCAGCCGCGCGCTCTCCGGCGATCGGTCCACGACGCTGGTGACCTGCGGGGCGTCGGCTTCCGCCTCCTCGGCCGCGTCGGGGTCGTCCGCTTCCGCGTCCTCCGAGGCGTCGGGGGCCTCGGCGAGCGGCGAACCCCGGTCCGCGAAGAAGGAGTCGAAGCGGCCTTCCACGGCCACGGCGAGGACGCTCCGGCCGCGTTCGCCCTCCACCGGGAAGCCCGCGCCGGGCCAGGCCTGGTAGTCCGGCACCAGCTCGAGGCTGGGCGAGCGCCAGCTCTCCGGTGAGCTCCGCAGGAGCTCCGCCACCGTGCGTCCGGCGTTCGCCTCCGCGTCCACCTCGATGGGGGAGGCCCAGTTGAGGGTCAGCTGCTCGAGGGAGGCGGTGATCGGGTGTCCGCCGTCGAGGCTCGCACCGCGCAGGTCCGGGAAGTGCGGGTACGGCAGCATGCGGATCTCGCGGATCGGCAGGCCGCCGATGGTGCGCTCCACGGGCACGGGCAGGGCCGCGTTGCGCGGATCGAGGACCATGGTCTCCGCGATCCCGATGCCGTGATGCGCGAGCCACTCCTCGAGGCCCGAGGACTGCCGCTCGGCCGCGAGCGTGCGGGAGACCTGCACGTCGAAGGGCGAGGTGGTGAGCACCACGCTGCCGCCGCGCATGAGGAACTGGTCCACCGCGAAGCGCTGCTTCTCGTCGAGCTCCCGCGGGGCGAGCACGAGGAGCAGGTCCGTCGCGTCGGGCACGGTCCCGCCGGCGAGGTCCGTCTCCACGATGCGCACGTTCTCCGCGAGGAGCTCCGTGAGCTGCTGGAAGCGATGGCCGCCGGGTCCGAACTCCGGCGCCTTCACCACGGCCACCGTGCGCAGGAACCCCGGCGCGAGGCGCTGGAGCGCGGCCTCGATGGAGCGTTCGAGGCCCGCGGCGTCGAGGGACTCGGGCAGTGGCACCTGCACCGCGTCGTCGCCCGCCTCGAGCACGAGATGGAACCAGAACGGCTGCGGGTCGAGGAGACTCGCGAGCATGGGCCCGAAGCCGAAGCGCTCCTCCAGCTCCCGGGCCAGGCGGCCGTCGCCGGCCTCCGGATCCTGGAAGCGCACCTCGAGGCGGCCGCCGGACTCCGCGCGGAGGTCCTCGAGGACGGTCTCGAGTTCCCGCTTCACCGCGAGGAGCCCCTCGGGCAGCTGCGCCTCCGGCGAGAGGTAGCCGTGGAAGGTCACGGGGCCGTCGAGCGCCTCGAAGGCGCTGCCCCCGGCGCGGTAGGCGTTCGCCACCTTGCGGATCGCGCGCGTGATCGCGTACTCGGGGTTCTTCAGCACCACGTCGAGCTCCGCCTCGCCGGCGGCCTTCACCTCGATCAGGTCCTGGAACGTCAGCGCCTCGTACTGGTCGCCGTAGGCGACCACCACGTCGAAGTAGGAACTGACCACGGAGGACTGGTAGCGGTCCGCGGTCTGGAAGGGCACCGGCCGGACCCCGTAGCGGGCGGCGGCCTCCTCCTCGAGCTCCGGGTCCCGGAGCGGGTCCAGGAACTCCACGCGCACGTCGTCGCCGCCGAGCACGGCGTACTCCCGGAGCAGGTCGCGCAGACGCGGGACGAGCGGGGCGAGGAGCGGGTGGGTCTTCGTGGAGAAGTAGCCGCGGATGAGCAGGGGCTCCTGGAGTGCGGCGAGCTGGCGCTCCGTCGCCTCCGAGAGCGAGTACTGGTCCCCCTCCGTGATGTCCACGCGGGCCCAGGTGACCGGCGCCAGCCAGAGGTTCGCGGCCACGAAGTTCGCCGCGGCGAGCCCCGTCGCCCAGCCCCAGAGCCGGTGCCGGGGGCCCGAGGGATTTCCTGCCCAGCGCAGCCGTTCCAGGGAAAAGAGGTTGAGCGTGAGGAACACGCCGACGATGGACAGGTAGTAGTACAGGTCGCGCAGGTCCAGCACGCCGCGGGTGATGGACTCGAAGCGCGTGCCCGTCCCGAGGAGCGCCAGCACCCGGGCGACGCCGCGCCCGAAGAGGTTCGTCAGCGTGTCCGAGCCCACGAGCCAGAAGCAGCCGCCCACCACGGTGGTCAGGATGAGCGCCACGATCGGATTGTCCGTCCGCCCGCTCATGTAGAGGCCGAGGGCCACGTAGGCGGCGGCGAGGAAGAGCGTCGCCACGTAGCCGCCGATCACCGGGCCCCAGTCGAGGGGGCCGAGGAAGGCGACCGTGACCGGCAACGGCAGGGTCAGCGCCACGGCGAGGGCCACGAGGGCGAGGGCGGCGACGAACTTGCCGAGGACCAGCTCGACGGGACGGACGGGCGCCGTGAGCAGGCTCTCGAGGGTGCCGGCGCGTCGCTCCTCGGACCAGGCGCGCATGGTGAGCGCGGCCACGAGGAAGATGAGCAGCAGCGGCATCCATTCGAAGAGCGGACGCACGTCGGCGATGTTGCGGGCGAAGAAGGTCTCCACCCAGAAGAACACGAAGAGCGTGACGGCGAGGAAGGCGCCGACGAAGAGATAGGCCGCCGGGGTCGCGAAGAAGCCGCGGAACTCCTTGCGGGCGATGCGCAGGATCTCAGCCATGGGCCACCTCCGCTTCCCGGGGGGCGTTCACTTCCGCGAACAGCGTCTCGAGGTCGCGCCGCTCCGCCTCCAGGGCGTGGAGGGCGACGCCGGCGCCGAGCACGGCCTCGGCCACGGCCGGCGCGAGCGCCGGGTCCGCGCCGAGCCGGTAGCGGCGGCGTCCGTCCGTGCGCCCGGTCTCCTCCACGGCGTCGACGCCGGCCACGGCCGCCAGCGCGTCGCGGGCGTCGCCGCCCGTGGTCACGAGCAGTCCCCCGCCCGCCTGGAGCTCCGCCAGGCGCGCGTCCACCACGAGGCGGCCCGCCCGGAGGATCAGCACGCGCTCGCAGACCGCGGCGACCTCCTGGAGGATGTGGGTGGAGACGATCACCGTGGCCTGCTCGGCCAGCTCCCGGATCAGGTCCCGCATGTGCAGGATCTGGGTCGGGTCGAGGCCGTTCGTGGGCTCGTCGAGGATGATGATGTCCGGGTCGTGGAGCAGCGCCTGGGCCACGCCGACGCGCTGCCGGAAGCCCCGGGAGAGCGTCTGGATCGGCGCCGTCGCCTTCTCCGCGAGCGCCGTGCGCCGGATCGCCCGGGCGATGGCCCCGGGGCGTTCGGCCTCGGCCACCCCGTGCAGCGCCGCCTGGTAGTCCAGGTAGTCGATCACGGTCATCTCGGGCCAGACCGGACAGTTCTCCGGCAGGTAGCCGATGCGGGCCTGGATCGCGTGCGTGTCCGGGCCGTGCACGAGGTCGTCGATGCGCACCGTGCCCGTGGTGGGCTCGAGGTAGCCCGTGAGCATCTTCATGATGGTCGTCTTGCCGGCCCCGTTGTGGCCGAGCAGTCCCACCACTTCGCCGCGCTCGATGCGGAAGCTCACGTCCTCCACGGCCGTGAGCGCTCCGTAGCGGCGCGTCAGGTGTTCCACCTGGATCATGCCGGTTCTCCGTCCTGCACGGGATGAGCGGCCGCCGCGGGAGCGGCGGCGGGTGCGCCCGGCTCAGGGAGCCGCGGCGCGCATGGGATCGAAGCGCTCGCGAGCGGCGCCGCCGGGAGGCGGAATCGGAGGGACGAGGAGCGGCAGGCGCCGCGGATGCATCGCGTTCGGCTGCATGGCCGGTCCCGTTGCCAGCGTCTCGAGGAACGTCCGTGGGCGGCGGTGGCCGCTCGACGCGAGCAGTTGGGGCGCGCGGCTGCTTTTCAAGGGCCGGCAGGGCGCCGACCCGGCGGATCAGAAGGGAAGGACGCTCCGGACCCGGGTGCCGACGAAGCGGCAGGGCCAGTCGTCGAGGGCGCAGGCCGGTGCCGCGACGCTCTCGCGCCGGCCCAGGCGCGGGACGAAGCGCTCGCCCCGGTCCAGGAGATCCGGGGCGGCACCGTCCAGCACCGGCCGGTCGAGCACCTGGACCGCGTAGCGCTGGCGCCCGTCCACGGCGACGTCCACCACCGGCAGGAAGGTGAAGCCGGCGAGATCGCCGCCCTGCGGCTGCAGCCGTTCCCGTCGCCAGGGCTGTTCCACGCGCAGCCCGAAGGCCGGTCCCGCACCGCGCGCGTCGCC
>JAZBPF010000711.1:0-2771 GCA_036351515.1 Pseudomonadales bacterium
CGCCGACAGGATGAAGGTCAAGGCGATCCCGGCGGTCAGCGCGATGGGAAGGGTCAACAGGAAGGCCAAGGGCGTGAGCATCCAGCAGCGTGGCGGGACACACAGGGCGGGCAGGCCTGGGTAGAGCTTCATCAGCGACTCCCAGGTCTGTCGCCGGCCAGGCGGTGGCAACGCCTGGTCCAGGGGTGTGAGAGCAGTGATCTGAACCTCGTCGGGGTCCGACGATGCAGACAGCATGGCGCGCAGTTCCCGCACCCGCTGCGCGGTGCGGGCCTGCCCCGGCCCGTGCTCCATCCCGTGCTGGAACAGGTCGACGACGTCGCCAAAGGTGTCCGAACCGAACACCGGCACGTACAGCGGCTGGTGGTAGCTGTGCTGCAGCTCGTCCAGGAAGCTCTCGAATGCCCAGACGTCGGCGACCATCACCCTGAAGTTCGGCACGGAGACCGCGGGCGTCAATTGGCAGCAACCCGCGGAAGTCTGCCCGGTGCGCGCAAACAGGTTGTCATCCGTTTCGAAGGTGCGCCAGCGGCAGACGGTAGACTTCGGCGATGAACGACCAGCACGTCGACTGGGTGATCCTCGAAAAGGCGTCGAGCCCCCTCGGTGGATGTCAAGGTAGTTGTCGCTCGAAGGATGGGGTTCAAGCCGCCTGCTCCTTGAGAGACGAAGAGCGCTTGTCCGGGTTGAGCGTCACGACCCGTGGCCTCGACCAATTCTTGGTGTTGCCGCTCCAACGTTGGGGATTTCTCCGTCGAGCCTGCTCGTAGACTTGGCGGCGCTTCCTGAGGATGGCGACATCTTCTCCGCTGTGCCGATCTGCCGGCGTGACGAATCGGATCGCGCTGTGGAGGTGGCAGTCGTTGTACCAGACGACGAAGTTGCCGACCCAGCCGCGAGCATCGTCCAGGGAGGTGAAGGGACGGGTCGGATACCACGGTCGGTACTTCGCGGTCTTGAAGATGGACTCGGCGAAGGGGTTGTCGTTGCTCACGCGGGGTCGGCTGAACGATGTGGCGACTCCAAGCTGCCGCAGGGTGGCGAGCATCGTGGCCCCCTTCATCGGGCTCCCGTTGTCGGAGTGCAGCACGAGCTGGTCCTCGGCGATGCCTTCAGCCGCACACGCTCGGGCAATGAGGGCGGCCGCGTGTTCGGATGTTTCCTCCTCGTGAACGGCCGTCCCGACGACCTTGCGGCTCCAGATGTCGAGCACGAGGTAGAGGTAGAAGAAGCGGCCTCGGACTGGCGACGGCAAGTATGTGATGTCCCAAGACCAGACCTGGTTCGGCCCCGTCGCGACCAGCGCTTTTGGAGCCTTGCTACTGGCAGGCCGCGACGGCTCGCGGTGCTGGTTGAGGCCGGCTTCGCGCAGGACTCTGTAGAAGGAAGACTCAGAGGCCACGTAGATGCCTCGGTCTGCCAGGAGCGGCACGATCTGGTTCGGAGACAGATCGCGATACTTCTGTGCAGTCGCGATCTCCACGACGCGCTTCCGTTCCGCTGGGGAGAGCTTGTTGGCCGGCACGGTCTTGGGGCCAGCCCGCCGATCAGGCGGCACGTCTTCGGCCTTCCAGCGCTGCACTGTCCGGGCGCTTAACCCAAGCAGCTCGCAGGCGGGCTGGAATCTGGCGCCTGCGGCAACGGCTTCGTCGACCAAGGTCACGGCCGTTCGCCGCTCCTCGAGGGAGTGCTGTCGTCCTCGTCCCCCCAGATCGCATCCGCTTTTTTTTTGAGCGTCAGCAATGCCGCGACCTCGGCGAGTGCCTTCTCCTTGCGGCGAAGCTCTTTCTCCAGCGCTCGGATTTTCTTGTCTTCCGCCGACGCCTTGGGCTTCCTGCGCTTGCCGGTGTTGCCAAGCGCCTCGTGGGCCTGCTGCCGCCAATCCTCGAGCTGAGCCTCGTGCAGTCCTTCCCGCCGCAGGAAGGTCCCGAGCTCTTCCTCCGACAGGCTGGACGCAGCTGCAACAACACGGAGCTTCTCCGCCGCCGTCCAGCGACGAGTGCTCTTGGGCTCGTGCCCGGAATCGCTCTGATGGCCTCCCATGGGCTGCACCGTAGACGCCATGCGCAGCCAGCGCGACAGCGTGGACTGGGCGACGCCGACCTCTTGGGAAAGCGCGTGCGCAGAGATCGGGTCGGTGCCCGACATACGCCTCACCATCTGGGCCTTGAACTTGGGCGAGTACTGCAAGATCGATCACTCCGTCGCCCCCTTGAGAGTTTGTGGAAAGTTCAGCCCCCATGGGGGCTGCCCGCCCAGAGGGCGGGCAGGTCGACCGAGCCCTACCGATGCTCCGCATCGGCAGGGGCCCCTCGGTCGCCTGGTCACGCGGAGCGACAACTAGCCTGACACCGGGGGAGAGCTTGGAGACATGGAGCCGATCGAAGCAGATCTTGTTCAGAGCGCTCGGGACGCGTCGCTTGGTCGCCGAGAAGTAGGCGTTCGACATATCCATGGATGCGCATGCGATGGCGTTGGCAGCCTCCTCTGAGAGCGTGTCGTAGAAGCCGTCCAGCGCGGCCCCGTTGCGTCCGTCGGCGACGTACAAGACGTTCGAAGTCTGCAGATCCGCGACCACCGTCACGTACTCATGCCGCCTCTGGAACGAGGTCTCGTCAACGCCGATCCTCTTCACCAGGGTCTCTGGTCGACGCGCAAGTCCGCGAACGACGGCTCGCTCCATCACGCCGCTTGCCTCATCCCAGCTGATTCCGAGCAGGCGCGTCACAGCCGAAACGGACGTAACTGCCCTGTTCACCCCATCTCGGCTC
>JAZBPF010000712.1:0-2069 GCA_036351515.1 Pseudomonadales bacterium
CGCGACTGAAGTCGGCTCCCACAGGACGTCGCGGCACCGCGCTTGTGGGAGCCGGCTTCAGCCGCGATTTCGCAGGACGCTCGCTCCTGGAACACGGCGCGCATCGCCGACTGCGTCGGCTTCCCACGACGGTGCGCGAGACGGCTTCGAACTCGGCATCGCAACGGACCCGCTTCGTCGCGACTGAAGTCGGCTCCCACAGGGCGTCGCGGCACCGCGCCAGTGGGAGCCGGCTGCAGCAGCGATTTCCCAGGACGCTCGCTCCTGGAACACGGCGCGCTTCGCCGACTGCGTCGCCTTCCCACGAGGGTGCGCGAGACGGCTTCGAGCTCGGCGTCGCGACTGGACCCGCTTCGTCGCGACTGAAGTCGGCTCCCACAGGACGTCGCGGCACCGCGCTTGTGGGAGCCGGCTTCAGCCGCGATTTCGCAGGACGCTCGCTCCTGGAACACGGAGCGCGTCGCCGACTGCGTCGGCATCCCACGGGAACGCGGCAGCTGTGCTGTAATGCGCGAGGATCCGGGGGAATCGGGGGAGTCTTCATGGAACGATCTCGTCCGCGCGGTGCGGCGCTGCCCTTCGCCGCCGTCCTCGCGCTGCTGCTCGCCCTGCCTGCCGCCGCCGAGGACGTGCCCGTCCGCCGCTGGACCGTCCCCGGCCTCGAGGCCCCGGCGGAGATCCTCGTCGATCGCTGGGGCGTGCCGCACCTCTACGCGGGGACGCTCTACGACGCCTTCTTCGTGCAGGGCTTCAACGCGGCCCGGGACCGGCTCTGGCAGATCGACCTCTGGCGCCGGCGGGGCCTCGGCCAGCTGGCCGAGGTGTTCGGCCCCGACTTCGTCGAGCAGGACCGGGCGGCGCGGCTGTTCCTCTACCGCGGCAGCATGTTCCGCGAGTGGCTCGCCTACGGCTCGGACGCCAAGCGCATCGCCGAGGCGTTCACGGCGGGCATCAATGCCTTCGTGGCCCTGACGGAGCAGGATCCGACCCTGCGTCCGCCGGAGTTCGACCTGCTCGCCTACGATCCCGCGCGCTGGGCGCCGGAGGACGTGGTGCGCATCCGCAGCCACGGGCTCTGGCGCAACGTCGAGAGCGAGGTCGCCCGGGCCCGCGTCGCCTGCGCCGCGAACCTCGAAGCAGACCTCGTCCGCCAACCCCTGGAACCGGCGTGGACGCCGGAAGTCCCCGAGGGTCTCGATCCGTGCGCGGTGCCCGAGGGCGTCCTCGCCGTCTACCGCCTCGCGAAGGCGCCGGTGCGTCTCGAGCGCGCGGGCGACGAGCTCGTGCTCCGCGCCGCGGACCCCGAGGAGCGGGCGCAGCTCGAGACTCTCGCCGGCAGCAACAACTGGGTGGTCGCGCCCTCCCGCACGGCGACGGGGCGGCCGATCCTCGCCGACGATCCGCATCGGGGGCACGCGGTGCCCTCCCTGCGCTACATCGCGCACCTCGTGGCACCGGACCTGAACGTCATCGGCGCCGGCGAACCGTCCCTGCCGGGCATCTCCATCGGCCACAACGAACGCATCGCCTTCGGCCTGACGATCTTCGCCATGGACCAGGAAGACCTCTACGGCTACGAGCGGGTGGACGGCGATCGCTACCGCTACGGCGACGGCAGCGAGGCGGTGCGCGAGCACGTCGAGCGGATCCCGGTCCGGGGCGCGCCGGACGCGGAGGTCCGTCTGCGCTTCACGCGCCACGGCCCGATCGTGCACGAGGACGAACAGGGGCTCTGGGCCGTCCGCGCCGCCTGGCTCGAGCCGGGCATGGCGCCCTACTTCGGCAGCGTCGAGTACATGCGCGCGGAGAACTGGGACGAGTTCGTCGCGGCCCTGAATCGCTGGGGCGCACCGAGCGAGAACCAGGTGTACGCGGACGTCGACGGCAACATCGGCTACAAGCCCGCCGGCCTGCTTCCGCGCCGCCGGGACCACGACGGCCTCCTGCCGGTGCCCGGCGACGGCCGCTACGAGTGGGACGACTTCCACACCATGGACGAGCTCCCCGAGGTCCTGAACCCGCCCCGGGGCTGGTACGCGACGGCCAACCACCTGACGCTGGAGCGCGAC
>JAZBPF010000713.1:0-3812 GCA_036351515.1 Pseudomonadales bacterium
CCACGTCGGCACCGGCGAGCTCGACGGCCCCGACGGCCGCCGGCTGGTGGTCTCGGTCCAGGACCTCTCGACGCTCCGCGACCTCCAGCAGCAGCTCGGCCACGCCCAGCGCATGGAAGCCGTGGGGCAGCTCGCCGGGGGCATCGCCCACGACTTCAACAACCTCCTGGGCGTCCTCGCGGGCCACGCGGACCTCATGGAGGACGGCCTCGGTGAAGATCCGGAGCTCCACGAGAGCCTGGAGGCCATCCGCCACGCCGTGGAACGCGGCGCCTCGCTCACCAAGCGCCTGCTCGCCTATTCCCGCAAGCAGACCCTGAGCCCCACGGTCGTGGACGCGGCCGAGGTCGTCCGGGAGCTGGGCGTACTGCTGCGGCGCACCCTCGGCGAGACCGTGGAGCTGCAGCTGGAGCCGCCCGTCGGTCCCACCCGGGTCCGTGTCGACCGGCACCAGCTGGAGGACGCGCTGCTGAATCTCGCCCTGAACGCCGGCCACGCCATGCCGGAGGGCGGCCGCCTGACGATCTCCCTGGCGGGGGGCGCCGCGGCCCCGGTCGCCGTCGACGGGCCGGCCGCGGCCGGTCCCTTCGTGCGCCTGACGGTCCGCGACACGGGCGTCGGCATGACGAAGGAAGTGCAGGAACGGGTCTTCGAGCCCTTCTTCACGACCCGGGACGTCGGCGAGGGCACGGGCCTCGGCCTGAGCATGGTCTACGGCTTCGTGCACCAGTCCGGCGGGCAGGTCACCCTCGAGAGCGAGCTCGGGGTCGGGACGGCCGTGTTCCTGTACCTGCCCCAGGTGACCGAAGCGCCCGACGAGCAGGCGGGACCGGAGGCATCCGCCCCGCCGGAGGCGGACGCGTCGGTGATCCTGCTGGTCGAGGACGATCCGGACGTGCGCGGCGTCGCGCGCCGGCTCCTCGAGCGGGCCGGCTACCGGGTGCTCGAGGCGAGCGACGCGGCAGCGGCGCTGGAATGGCTCCGGAGCGGGGCGCGCATCGACCTGCTGTTCACGGACGTGACCCTGCCCCGCGGCGTCAGCGGCCCGGAGATCGCCCGCGAGGCCGCGACCCTGCGCCCGGCGCTGCCCGTGCTCTTCACCACGGGCTACGCCCTCGACGGCCGCCGACCGGAGGCCCTGCCCCCGGACGGCGCACCGGTCCTGCGCAAGCCCTTCAGCCGGGACGGACTGCTCGCCGCCGTGGCGGAGCGCTTCGCGACGGCGGCCGCGGGCACCCCGCCGAGCTGACCCTCCCGGTCAGTGCCGCTGCTCGCTGCCGGCGAGGGTGATCCCGAGCGCCTGCAGCTGGCGCTCGGCCACCGGATCCCGGGTCTCGAGCCAGCGCCGGTACAGGGTGAGGGTCTCCTCCGCGCCGGGCGTCTCGGCCCGGGCGCAGACCGCCGCCACGAGCCGGAGCATGCGGCTGAAGGTGCCCGCCAGCTCCGCGAACACGTGGCGACCCTCCCGGGCGTTGTCGGCGAGGTAGTCGTAGGCGCTGCCGCCCATGCCCACGAAGTAGTCCTGATGGATGCCCCGCCGGGCGAAGCGGTCCGGGAACAGGGCACCGAGGAACAGGGCCATGTCCCCGAGCTGCTGCAGGAGCAGGCAGCGCTCGCGCTCGGAGCGGGCCTCCACCGCGTCCCCGTAGAGCTGCGCGAGGGGCCGCAGGGTCATGCGGCCGTCCTCCCAGGAGAAGAACCGCTCGCTGCGGCCGAAGCGGTCGAGGAGACTCCCCAGGTACCAGCAGGTGTCCTCGTGCGGCGGCGGGCGCAGGCGCTCGCCGTGATCCTTCAGCCGCTCCTCGAAGTAGCAGGCGAGCGACGTTTCGGTGACCGGTGCGGTCCGGGGCATGGCACCTCCTTCGACCCTGCCTCGTCCCTTTCTGTATAGCGCATCGTCGGCTCTTGAAAAAACTCCGCCCGCCCCGATTGAGGGCTCGCCGGGCGGGGAACCCGCCCCGGAATTTCGTGTTCGAAACATTGGGACATTCACAGGAGGAAGTCCTGCATGGCGATTCGACCCCTGCATGACCGAGTCGTGGTGCGGCGCATCGAGGCCGAGAGCAAGAGCGCCGGTGGGATCGTCATCCCGGATTCGGCGTCCGAGAAGCCCGCCCAGGGCGAGGTCGTCGCCGTCGGTCCGGGCGAGACGCTGGACAGCGGCGAGCTCCGTCCCCTGGCCGTGAAGGTCGGGGACCGGGTGCTGTTCGCGAAGTACTCCGGCTCGGAGGTGAAGGTAGGTGGCGAGGAGCTGCTCGTGATGAAGGAGTCCGAGCTCCTGGCCGTGATCGAGGAATCTGCTGAGGTGGAGAAGGCAGCATGAGCGCGAAGGAGATCGCGTTTTCCGCATCCGCCCGGGAGCGCATGCTCCGTGGCGTGAACGTCCTGGCCGACGCGGTGAAGGTCACCCTGGGTCCGCGCGGCCGCAACGTCGTCCTCGACAAGAGCTTCGGCGCGCCGAAGGTCACCAAGGACGGCGTCTCCGTGGCCAAGGAGATCGAACTGAAGGACAAGTTCGAGAACATGGGCGCGCAGATGGTGAAGGAGGTCGCCTCCAAGACCGCGGACGTCGCGGGGGACGGCACCACCACCGCCACGGTGCTCGCCCAGGCCATCATCCGCGAGGGCCACAAGGCCATCGCCGCCGGCTACAACCCCATGGACCTCAAGCGCGGCATCGAGACCGCCGTGAAGGCCGCCACGGACGAGCTGGCGAAGCTCTCCCGCCCCTGTGACGACCACAAGGCCGTGGGCCAGGTCGCCACCGTGTCCGCCAACTGGAACACGGACATCGGCGACATCCTCGCCCGGGCCATGGAGAAGGTCGGCAAGGACGGCGTCATCACCGTCGAGGAAGGCAAGTCGCTCGAGAACGAACTCGACATCGTCGAGGGCATGCAGTTCGACCGCGGCTACCTCTCCCCCTACTTCGTCAACAACGCCGAGCGCATGCACGCGGAGCTCGAGGATCCCTACGTGCTGCTCTTCGACAAGAAGATCAGCGCGATCCGCGATCTCCTGCCCGTGCTCGAGCAGGTGGCGAAGGCCGGCCGGCCGCTGCTGGTCGTGGCCGAGGACGTCGAGGGCGAGGCGCTCGCGACCCTGGTCGTGAACAACCTCCGCGGCATCCTCAAGGTGGCCGCCGCCAAGGCCCCGGGCTTCGGGGATCGCCGCAAGGCCATGCTCCAGGATCTCGCCGTGCTCACGGGCGGCACCGTCATCTCCGAGGAGACGGGCCTCACGCTCGAGAAGGCGACCCTGGATCTCCTCGGCACCGCCAAGCGGGTCGTGCTCACGAAGGACGAGACCACGATCGTCGACGGCGCCGGGAAGAAGGACGCCATCGACGGCCGCATCGGTCAGATCCGGAAGGAGATCGAGAACACCACCTCCGACTACGACCGCGAGAAGCTCCAGGAGCGTCTGGCCAAGCTCTCCGGCGGCGTCGCGGTGATCCGCGTCGGTGCGGCCACCGAGGTGGAGATGAAGGAGCGCAAGGACCTCGTCGACGACGCCCTGCACGCGACCCGTGCGGCCGTCGAGGAAGGCATCGTCCCGGGCGGCGGCGTGAGCCTCGTCCGTGCCGCCGACGCGGTCCGTGCACAGAAGCTCGCGACGGCGAACGAGGATCAGCGCATCGGCATCGACATCGCCCTGCGGGCCATGGAGGAGCCGTTCCGCCAGATCGCCGCCAACGCGGGCGTCGAGCCGAGCGTCGTGCTCTCGAAGGTTCGCGAGCGCGAGGGCGCCTTCGGCTACAACGCCCAGACGGACGTCTACGGCGACATGCTGGAGATGGGCATCCTCGATCC
>JAZBPF010000714.1:0-2336 GCA_036351515.1 Pseudomonadales bacterium
CGCATCCGGTCGCCCCATGGCATGTCCCCCGCCCTCGTCCGAGGCCGGAGTGTGGCCCGGACCGCGCCGGGACGCACCCGCGACGGCGCCCGGGGCCGCGGAGGCCTTGCAGCCCCGATCGCCCCCGGAGACACCGCTCGGGGCCCTCGTGCGGGACCCAGCACGGGGGCCCGCTCCGGGCGCTTCCGGCGCACGCGCGGCCCGCGTTGGTGGTCGCTCACGGAGCGCCACTCCGCCCCGCTCCTCCCGCCCGGGCAGTTCCTGCGTCGGAAGCGCCGAGCGGTGGCGCTACGGACGACCGGGGCCGGGATGGCCGAAGAGTGCGAGCGGCGTTGCCGACGCCACCTCCCCGAAGAGGCCGCTGGCCGCGAGCCCGTCGAACAGGAACTGGATCGCCAGCGCCGTGAGCAGCACGCCGAGGATGCGCGTGAGCACGTTCATGCCGGTGACGCCGAGCAGCTTCTGGAGCTGCACGGCGACGAGCAGCAGCCCGAGCGTCAGCAGCAGCACCGCGAGGAGCGCGAGCAGCACCACGGCCCGCGCGAGCAGGTCGCCCTCGGCGTCCGCCATGAGCAGGATCACCGCGCCGAGGGCCCCGGGCCCCGCGATGAGCGGCGTCGCGAGGGGGAAGACGGAAAGGTCCTGCTTGCGGGTCGCCTCCTCGGTCTCGTCGGCGGTGGTGCTCGTCACGCCCGAGTGCCGGGCGAACACCATGTCGATGCCCATGAGGAGCAGGAGCACGCCGCCCGCCGCGCGCAGGGCAGCCAGGGAGATGCCGAGGGCGTCGAGGAGCACGCCGCCGCCGAGGGCGAAGAGGAACATGAGCACCGCGGCGATGGCGCTCGCGCGCAGCGCCATGCGCCGGCGCTCGGCCGTGCTCGCCGTGGGCGTCAGCGTCGCGAAGAGGGCCGCCGCCTCCACCGGACCGATGGTGGCGAAGAGGGTCGTGAAGGCGACGGCGGCGGTCTCGAGCATGGGGGCCTCGGACTTCGGCGGAGGCCGCGGAGCTCGGGGCACCGGCCGTGCATTTCAAGGGGCGCGGGGCCCCGCGCGCTTCAGCAGATCGCGGTGCCGCAATCGTAGGGATCGAGGCCGAGAAGCTGTGCCGGCACGAGATCGAGGGCCGGATCCTCGGGATCCGAGTCCGTGCTGCGGTAGTGCACCGCCCCGGAGGCGTCGAGCACGAACCAGGTGGGCGTCTCCTGCACGCCCCAGGCCTCGGCCACCGCGTCGCCGTCCACCAGGAATTCGAAGTCGAGGCCCAGCTCCTCCGCGTAGGCGACCGGGTCCCCCGCGTCCCGGATCCCGATGCCGAGGACCCGCAGCCCGGCCTCGCCGTAGCGTTCATGGGTGCGCTGGATGCCCGGCAGGAGCCGCCGGCACCAGGGACAGGTGCTGCTCCAGAAGAGCACGAGCGCGGGCTGGCCCTCCAGGTCGTCCAGCGTCACCGTGGTCCCGTCCGGCCGCTGCAGGGCGAAGGCCGGGGCGGCCTCCCCCTCCTCCACGGCGGTCGCCGCGCCGGCGAGGAGCGCGAGCAGCAGCAACGCGACGGCGCGCGTGCCCGCGCGGCCCGAGCAGAAGGTGCCTGGAATCCGTGCCTGCATCGCCGCTCTCCCTCGTGCCGAGGTCCGGGAGCTTCCCACGGCCCGCCGCCGCGGCGCTTGATCCAGGTCAGGCGCCGTCGCGAGAATCGTCCGCGGCGGCAGGGGAGGGACGATGACCGAGGCCACGCAGGGAGCGCCCGTCCGGGCGCGGAACGCCGTCGTGGTGCTCCTCGACAGCCTGAACCGCCATCTGCTCGGCGCCTACGGCGGCACGGAGTTCGACACCCCGAACCTCGACCGCTTCGCCGCCCGCGCCTGCGTCTTCGACCGGCACCAGGTCGGCTCCCTGCCCTGCATGCCGGCGCGGCACGACCTCCTCTGCGGCGCCCTCGACTTCCTCTGGCGCCCCTGGGGGTCCATCGAGCTCTGGGAGGAGCCGATCACCGCCGCCCTGCGTCGCGCCGGCGTCACGACCATGCTCGTGAGCGACCATCCGCACCTCTTCGAGACCGGCGGCGAGAACTACCACACGGACTTCACGGCCTGGGACTACGTCCGCGGCCACGAGGGGGACCCCTGGCGCACCCGGCCCGATCCGAGCTGGACCGGCGCCCCGGCCCTGCCGGCGGCGGCGGGGCACGGGCACGCCTACGACACGACCCGGAGCTGGTTCCGGGAGGAGCTCGACTTCCCGGGGCCCCGGACCATGCGCACCGCCGCCGACTGGCTCCGGCGCCAGGCCGGCGGTGAAGCGGACGACGACCGCTTCCTGCTGTTCGTGGACGAGTTCGA
>JAZBPF010000715.1:0-4094 GCA_036351515.1 Pseudomonadales bacterium
CCGCGGACGTTGAGCTGGTCCGTGAGGCCGACGGTGATCGAGGCGCCGAGGCCGAGGGTCCCGGCCTGGGCCCCGACGGCGACGCCGTCGGCGTGGGCCACGGGGGTGGCCAGAAGGACGAGTGCGAGCAGGGAACGCGGGCGAAGGGGCATGACGGGCTCCTGGTCCGTGGAGCGGGCCGGGGGCCCGCGCGACGACCGGAGTCTAGGCGACGAGACCCCGCTCGCCCCCGGGGAATCCCCTGAAACGACGAAGGCCGCGGAACCGGAGCTCCGCGGCCTTCGGACGGCGGACCCCGTGGGGGTCCGCACCTCGCTCAACGGCTGTAGGTCACGCCGAGGAAGCCGAAGCGTCCCACGGGGCTGACGGGCCAGGCGTTCTCCGTGAAGAACGGCTGCTCGTCCGTGACGTTGTTGATGCCGCCGTAGACCTGCAGGAACTCGCGCAGCTCGTAGGAGAAGGAGAGATCGTGGAAGAAGATCTCGTCCTCCTGCCCCCGGCCGCCGAAGACCGGAATCGCGTCCTCGATCTCGATGCCGGCCATCTGCTGCTCGTCCTGGTAGTAGGTGGTCCAGCGCAGCGTCAGCGGACCCTTCATGAAGTCGACGGCGAACTGGCCGGCGAGCTCGGGGCGCTGGAGCTCGCCGAGCTCGGGGTCCACGGCGTTCGGGTCACCCGGATCGAAGAAGCGGTCGATCTTGTCGAACCAGGAACCGGAGCCCGAGACCTGCCAGTCGGCGGCGAGGGCCTCGAACTGGTAGGCGGCCGTGAAGTCCACCCCGGCGGCCTCGAGGGCCCCGAAGTTCAGCTGCGTCTGGCGCAGGAAGTTGAAGCCCAGGAACTGGGCGCTGCCATCGGTCCGGTTGCGCGTGAACAGCTGGCAGAACTGGTTCGGGAAGGTCGAGGGGTCGGCGCTGTAGCAGCTGTTGACGATGTCCTGGTCGTCCACGGCCTCGATGGCGTCCTCGATCTCGATGTCCCAGTAGTCCACCGTGACCGTCAGGCCGTCGACGAAGCGGGGCTCGAACACGACCCCGTAGGTGACCGTGTCGGCCGTCTCCTCGCTGAGCTCCTGGTTGCCGGCGATGACGCCGCTGAAGCGCGCGGAGAGCGGGTCCACGAAACCGGCGGGGATCCCGTCGGCGGCGCAGTTCGCGGCGCGGTTCGCGCCCCGCGGATCACCGGCTTCCGTCAGCGCGTCGATGGCCGCCTGCTCGCAGGGATCGTCCGGCCGGAAGGTGGCGCTGATGTCCGGCGAGAACAGCTCGAAGATGTTCGGGGCCCGCACGGCCCGGGAGCGGGTCCCCCGCAGCTTCAGGTCCTCCGTCGGCGCCCAGGAGACGCCCACGTTCCAGGTGTTCGTGGTGCCGACGGTGCTGTAGTCGGAGAAGCGGTAGGCCGTGTTCAGGGTCAGCTCGCGGGCCAGGAAGCGGTCCGAGAGGATCGGGAACAGCAGCTCTCCGTAGACGTCGTAGACGTCGTACTCGCCGTCCGAGTCCGTGAGCAGCTGCTCGGGATCGAACACGAGGGAGTTCTGCACGTTCGGCAGATCCCGGAGCAGCTGGCCCGCCGCCCCGTCGATGGTGGAGACGGGCAGGACGCCCTGCACGAGCGGGTCGTACTCCTGGTCGTTCTTCTCCTCGCGGTACTCGGCGCCCACGGCGAAGCCGATCCGGCCGCCGGGGAGCTCGAAGGCCGGGAGCTCACCGGCGAGGTTCGCCGTGAACACGGTCTGCTCGAGCGTGAAGGTGTCCGTGGTGGTGGTGGTGACGAAGTCCACCGCCTCCGGCGTGGCGCCGACGGGACCGGAGAGGATCGAGAGCGGACGGCACTGGCCGTCGCCGGGATTGAAGGTGAAGAAACCCGGGTCGAAGGCCGGGATGCCGAAAAAGGTCGTCGGCGGGCGCGAGAAGGCGTCCACGTCGCTGCGGCAGATCGGCTGGCCGGTCTCCGGATCGGCGATGGCGTCGATGGCCGCGAAGTAGCGGTCCTGGATCACCGCGTTCTCGTCGCGGTAGCGGCGCTCGAAGCGGCCGTAGTTCGCCGCCACGTCCCAGTTCCAGCCGTTCGCGAGCTCACCCTCGAAGCCCACCACGAAACGCATGGTCTCGCGGACGTTCTCGTCGACGTTGCTGCCGAGGTCCGTGGGATCGCGAGTCACCCGCAGGCCGCCGTCGGCGTCCGCGAGCGGCTGGAGCACCTCGGGGATGTACGGGTTGTCGGGCGAGACGAACATGAGGTCGTAGAAGGTGTTCAGCGGCCCACCGAAGGCCACCTCCTGGCGCGCGTACTTGGCCTCGCCGAAGGCGCGCAGGGAGTCGGTGAGGTCGAAGCGGCCGTTGAGGTTGATGGTGAAGCGCTGCTCGTCGGGCGTCAGGTAGCCCGGATTGTAGTAGCCCTGGACGCCGTCGCCGCCGTACTGGTTGAAGTTCGAGGCGACGCGCCCGTCCTGGTAGGGACGCACGGAGCCGTCGTCGTTCAGGACCCAGCAGCCCCCGGCCAGACCGAAGGCCTCGCCCTCGAGGAGGCTGTTGAAGCCGAGGAACGAGTCGAAGCAGTCGTTCGTGCCGTTGCCGTCCGTGTCGACGAAGGTCGCCGAATCGAAGGCGTCGCCCACGACCACGCCCCGCTCGGAGCTGATCGAGAAGGTGTGGAAGGAGTCGATGGTCCGCGGCGGTGCGCTCGCCGCCCGGTCGATGAGCGCGCGCTCGGCGTCCGTGAGGCTCGGCGTGACCCCGAACTCCTCCTCGTAGGCCGACGCGAAGTCGTCCGCGGAGGGGATGTTGAAGCCGTAGGGATAGCGGCCGTTGTCGACCGTGTAGAACTGGGCGAAGTTCGGGGTGGCACCGGCGGAGATGTCACCGGACTGGAACCGCAGCTCGGGGTTGTTGCGCTGGACGCCGCGCCGGTTGTCGGCGAGGAAGCCGCGGTCCCCGTAGCGGATCTCCTCCCGCGTGAACACGTCGATGCCGAGGGTGACGTTGCCCCGACCGTCGGCGAAGTTCCGTCCGAAGAGACCGCTGACCTGCAGGGTCTCGCCGTCCTGCTCGCCGGAGAGCCCCCCCTGCACGTCGAGGTCCACGCCCTCGAAATCGTCCTTGAGGATGAAGTTCACGACGCCGGTGACCGCGTCCGCCCCGTAGATGGCCGACGCACCGCCGGTGAGCACCTCGACGCGCTCGACGAGGGCGTTCGGGATGGAGTTGATGTCGACCGCCTGCGAGCCCTCGACGCCGGCCACGTGCCGACGGCCGTTCACGAGCACGAGCGTGCGCTCGTTGCCGAGGCCCCGGAGCTGGAGCACGGACTGACCGAAGCCGGCGCCGCCCCGGCCCTCGTCCGCGGCGAACACGCTGTCCGTGGAGCCGATGGAGGACACGGAGGTCAGGAGCGCCGGCTGCTGGCGCAGCACGTCGGCGAGATCGGGCTGACCGGAGAGCTTCAGGTCTTCCTCGGACAGGGAGGAGACGGGCGCTGCGCCGGCGGTGTTCGGATCGCGCGCGATGCGCGAGCCCGTGACCACCACCTCCTCGATCATGGGTTCCTGGGCGCGGACCGGCGCCGGCGCGAGCGATGCCACGGCGACCGCCGCAGCGAGCGCACCGAGGCGTCCTGCGAAGCTGGATTGAGTCATGGTTGTGGGTTCCCCTGATGGACCTCGCGGATGACCGGCCGCGGACGACCGGTCCGACCGAGCGGATCCCACAGCAACCTTCACGCCACAGTGACGGAAAAACGCACCACCTTCGCGCCGGCGAGACCGACCGCGCCCCGCGGAAGAGCACAAACGGTTGTTTCAAAAAGAATTCAAGGACGTTGCAACTTCGCGGCACCGTCAGGGGCATGCTTCCGGACGGAGCGCAGCCGCAGGGCTGGGGGAGGGGAGAGGCGGAAAAATCGCACCGTTTGAGTGCGCTGCGCCATCGCGCGACCCAGGAGGGAACGCGGTGCGCACTGCGGCAGGACGCGGGACAGGGAGATGGTGGCTACGCCCTGGATCGAACAGGGGACCCCGGCATTATGAGTGCCGTGCTCTAACCAGCTGAGCTACGTAGCCACGGGGAAAACCGTGCGAGGGCGCGGATTCTCTCCAC
>JAZBPF010000716.1:0-2216 GCA_036351515.1 Pseudomonadales bacterium
GGAGATCGATATCGTCGGGCGCGCTCGCATCTTCCCCCTGCCCTTCTGCAATCTCCTCGCCGTCGCCTGCCGCCAGATCACCCCGGCGCAGGACCTCGGGCAACCAGCCGCTGCCCTTGAGGAGCCGCTCGGCTTCGGTCGCCATCTCGCCCTTCTTGAGGTGATCGAGAAGCTGCGCGGTCCCCTCCCCCTTCGCCTCGCGCACGGCCTCGAGGATCCGGGCCTTGGGCACACGGTTGAGATAGCCATCGACCGTCGGCTCCCAGCCCGCCTCGACCATGTCGAGATCGACAGCGCGAGCCACGAGGTCGGCATGCGCCATGCGACGAGTCAGACCGCTGGCGGAGATGCCAGCCCCATAGGGGTTCACCTTCTCATGGAGCGCGTTGATCCCGAAGCTGAGGCAATGTGCCAGCAGCGCCAGACGGCTCCCCTGATCGAGAACGGACAGATAGTCCCAAAGGGCGGCATCATCGCCGAGGGGCAGATCGGCCTCCCAAGCTGCGTGACGCTCGTCGACCAGCTTCGCCACCACGCTGTCCTTCAGGTCCGGTGCCTGCGCCGACATGTAGACGTGGCGGACAGAGGCTTCGAGGCAACTGCCCGTGGCCGAGGAGGTGCGGAAGGTGTCCGTCACCAGCTTCAGGAGCAGGAGCGTCAGCGCAACGTCCGGCGACCGCCCGATGGCCTCACGCAGCGCGAGGGTCCGATGGGCGGTCAGTTCCATGACCAGCCGCTCGGGAAGCGGCTTCAGCGCCCCGTCGTCTTCCTCGTCGGATGCGTCCGCGCCGATCGGGTGACCACCCGAGGTGATGACGGTACCCCCCGCAGAGGTCGCCGACGGTTTCCAGCTGGAAACACCGACATCACCCCCCTGCCCCATGGCATCCGCACCATCACCATCCTGGACCGCGGTCTCCTCGCGCGGCTCATCCTCGGGCCGGACGTAGCCGCGATAAATCGCAAGGCTGCCGTCCCGATCCAGCGTGACGAAGACGCCCGCCCGCGCAACCTCGGCCGGGTCGTAGATCAGCGGCCTCTGTTCGAGCGCCTCCATCGCCATCTCGAGCTGCCCAAGCCGGGCATCGATCTCCTCGGGGTACTCGTCCTGACCAGATTGTTCCTCCTCCAGCGCGCGATACTCGGCGAGAAGCGTCGCATGGGCCGCGCTTTCTTCGTCAGTCATGGGCGCGGGATTACCGGCCAGACGCCGCAGCCCGTGGCTGTAGCCATAGGGCAGGTCGGTCGCGACCTCGATCCACTTCCAGCCCTCGGAGGCCAGAGCCTCGGCTTCGGCCTGAAGCTTCTCGGCGACCAACCGGTCGAGCAGGGCAGGGTCCTCGAGCCAGCCACCGTCATCGCTCTGGAAGAGATCGCGCAACACGACACCGCCGGCCGCCTCATAGGCATCGACACCTACGAAGACCGCGCGACGATCCGAGGCCCGGACCGAGGTCTCCGTCAACATGCGGCGGATGGCGTAGGGCTCCTTGTTCCAGGAGTTCTTCACTGCGTCCCAGACCTGTTCCTGACGCGCGTGGTCCGGGTTCACCGTGAAGGCCATCAGCTGTTCGAGCGTCATGCCGTCCTCGGCATAGACCTCGAGCAGGGCAGGGGCCACGGAGGCGAGTTTCAGGCGCTGCCTGACGATCTGCGGGGTGAGGAAGAAGGCTGCGGCGATCGCTTCCTCGCCCTGACCCTTCTCACGCAGGGCCTGAAACGCCCGGAACTGGTCGAGCGGGTGCAGGGCCACGCGCTGCATGTTCTCTGCCAGCGAGTCGTCCTCGGCCAGAATGTCGGACGCGGCATCCCGCACGATGCAGGGGATCGGTGCGGTCTTCGCCAGCCGTTTCTGCTTCACCAAGAGCGACAGCGCCTGGAAGCGGCGACCACCGGCGGGGATCTCGAACGTTCCAGTCTCGACCCCATCGGCATCGACCACGGGCCGGACGTTCAGGCTCTGCAGGAGCCCGCGCCGGGCGATGTCCTCGGCCAGTTCTTCGACCGAGACGCCAGCCTTGATGCGCCGCACATTGGACTGGCTCAGCACGAGCTTGTTGAAGGGAATGTCCCGCGACGGGGACAGGGTGATGTTCTGCGCTGCTTTCGCCATCAGATCTTCTCCACGACGGGCGCCGGAAGCCACTCTCCCGATCTCACTTCCCGTCACCCCTCAAACCCCCAACCTTTTCCTCTCGAACATCCTGTGACTGCCA
>JAZBPF010000717.1:0-4724 GCA_036351515.1 Pseudomonadales bacterium
GAGCACCGCACCGATCGACCCCGCGCCCGCGATCCAGGTGCCGGACAGCACGACCCAGCTCCAGCCGATCATCGCGCCGAAGGCGAGGGCGACGACGTCCCGGCGGCCGAGCAGGCGGAGGAAGCCGGGATCCTCGCTCACGAAACGCGTCCGCTTCTGCCGGCTCGTACTGGTCGGGGGCGTCGCGATGCCCTCGATCGCCGGGGGAGAGCCGGGCGGGGCGGGGTCCGGGCCTGCCGTGAACCGCCCGGTGGGGGAGGCTCGACGCGCGGATCAGGGTGCAGTTCGTGGCGTTCCACGGCCGGGTCGCGGCGTCGGCCATGGATTCCCGGGGCCGGCGTTTCCCCCGCGATCCTCTCCTCGGGCTGCATCCGGTCGCTCAGCCGTTCCGAGGTGCTCGTCGGATCCATTGACCGCGAAGCACGGCCAGGGACCCGAACAGGGCCAGGGCCCCGAAGGCGAGATAGATGGACGGCCGGCCCTCCGACACGCCGCTGCGAAGGGCTACCGCTGGTGCGTCGACCCGATCCAGCTCGGCCAGCAGCGTGTACGGGCCCGAGTTCGGCACCTGGAACACTGCACTCGGTTGCCGGATGCGCTTCTCGAGGCGTCCATCCTGACGGGACTGCTGCTTTTTCTGCTGCGACGCCGCGTGATGGATCGTGCCTCCCTCCTCCCAGGCCACGACTCCGTTTCCGCCCACGATTGCCACCCGATAGGCGACGCTCTCACGGCCACGCCGCACCGTGGCCGACAGCACGAGCCGGTGCGGATTCGCGTCCGGATCCAGCGAGACGGGACCGGCCCAGTACTGCCGCGGTGCGTCGCCGGTGATGCGCTCGAGTACCGCGGGGGGTGAAGCTTCGAGCACGGGACGGAGTTCGGTGTCGAGCGTGGTCTGGCCGGACCAGAACGCCGTATGGCACCAGTAGGCGAAGAGCCCCAGCACGCCGATGGCGGCCATCCATGCGCTGCGTTTTTCGATCGCTGGTTCGTCGCTCATGGGTCCGCGTGCTCGTCGTGGCTGCGCCGCGCGTGCAGCGCTTGTGCCAGCAGGGTCAGTCCGGAGAGGACCACCAGGAAACCGCCGATGAGTTGCTGGGCGCGCGCCTCGTCGGCGGGCGCGATCGGAACGAACGCTCGGGGAAGGCTCCGCGCGAGGTCCCACAGCGCATCGAACAGCTCCTGAGGAACGTCGAGGAAGCAGAGGACGCCCGACGCGATCGTGGCGCACTCGATCCACCGCGCCAACCCCCGCAGGGTCATGGGCCGCGGGGTGGACAGCGGATCAGGTCCATCCGGTTTCCGGGCGGGACGCGAGCGAGATTCTCGACCGTGAGGGCGTTCGGGCCTCGCAGCCTCCATCGGAGCGCCTCCACCACGGGTGCTGCGTCGGCCTCCGCGTCGCCGGGGTGGGGCGACGTGACGCGGTAGCGGACGATGTCTCCGTCGAGGGTGTAGGGGACGGACAGCAGGGTCAGCCACGCGCCGTCCTCCAGGGTCAGCGCACGATGCTGCCCATCCTCGGTCCACACGAGACGGGCGTCCGCGCACGATTCCGCGTCGAGCATCCACTCCCCTGCGAAGGGAACGGCGGCGTGGGCCTGGAACGTGTACGCGAAGATGGTCGCGCAGCCGAGTGACACGAGGCGTCGCCGCATCTCTCCCCCGTTCGCGGCGGAATTCCCGCGCCCGACTATAGCGTCCCGGAACCCCGGTCGTGGAAGCCGGGCGTCGCCTCGAACGGAGGCGGGAACGGTGCGTCGCGATGCCCGGGGAACCTCCCCCGCCCTGGACGCTGTCCCGAACGTCTCCCTATGCTCGCAGTGCATCCAGAACAGGATGCCGAAGGAGTCCCTCCCGGACTCTTCCAGCACCGAACCGTGGCACGGGTCCGCATGCGGATCACCGCAGTTCAGACACGAGAGGTCGACGACTCCCGGTCGTCGATCGGCGTGCAGGCCATCCACGAACCGCCCCGGAAGGCTTCCGGGACGGAACTGCTGCAGCCTGCCGACCCGCTTCGGAGTCTTCCATGCGCCGCGTTTCCCGCATGCTCGTCCTGGCCGGCCTCGTGCTCGGATCCATCGGCGCCCGGGGAGCGTCGACGCTGGTCGAGGGTGCACTCGTCGTCGACGGCACCGGCGCCCCTGGCGTCGTGCAGGACCTGCGCATGCGGCAGGGGACGATCGTGGCGCTCGGCAAGCTTGTCCCGGAAGCCGGCGAGCGGGTCGTGGACGGCACGGGTCTCGTGCTCGCCCCGGGGTTCGTGGACACCCACAGCCATCACGACGCCGACGCGGACCCGCTGCGGGTCGCCGCCACGAGCCAGGGCATCACGACCATCGTCGTCGGCCAGGACGGCGGCTCGCCTTTCCCCCTCGCGGACTTCCTCGAGGGACTCGAGCGCGCACCGGTCGCGGTGAACGTCGCGGCCTATGCGGGGCACGGTACGCTCCGGGACCGGGTCCTGGGCGAGGACTGGGCGCGGCCGGCCACGGCCGCGGAGCTCCGGGCCATGGAGACGCTGCTGGCGGAGGAGCTGGCGGCCGGAGCCCTCGGCCTGTCCACCGGACTCGAGTACGACCCCGGCATCTATGCCACCACAGAGGAGGTGATCGCCCTCGCTCGCGTGGCCCGGCGCTGGGGCGGACGCTACATCAGTCACGTGCGCAGCGAGGACCGGAACCTGGAGGTGGCCGTCGATGAGCTGATCGAGATCGGTCGCGCGGCGGAGATCCCGGTGCAGCTCACGCACATGAAGCTCGCCCGCCGTGGACTCTGGGGGCAGGCCGACCGCTTCCTCGCGCGCCTCGACGCCGCCCGGGCCGAGGGCGTGGACGTGACCGTGGACGTCTACCCCTACGAGTACTGGTCCTCGTCCATGACCGTGCTCTTCCCGGAGCGGGACTTCGACAACCCGGCGAGCGCCCGCTACGCATTGACGGAGCTCGTCGCGCCGGACGAGATGCTCCTCGGTCGCTTCGATCCGGAGCCGGCCTACGCGGGCCGCTCCCTCGCCGAGGTCGCGGACGCACGCGACGAGGATCCGGTCACCACCTACCTGGCGCTCCTGGCCATGCTCGAGGCGAGCGGCTCCCGCGGCGGCGAGTACGTGGTGGCGCGCTCCATGACCGAGCAGGACATCCGCGCGATCCTCGCCTGGCCCCACGCCAACGTGTGCTCCGACGGTTCCGGCGAGGGGGCGCATCCCCGGGGCCACGGCGCCTTCCCCCGGGTCCTCGCCCGCTACGTTCGCGAGGAGGGTGTCCTGGACCTCGAGACGGCGATCCACAAGATGACCCTGCTCGCCGCGCGCCACGTTGGGCTGGCCGACCGGGGCGTCATCGCGCTCGGTGCCCCCGCGGACCTCGTGCTCCTGGATCCGGACACGGTGGCGGATCGGGCGACCTTCGAGGCGCCGCACCGACTCGCCGTGGGCATCCAGGAGGTGTGGGTGAACGGGGACAGTGTCTACCGGGACGGCGCGCCCACGGGCGCGCGGCCCGGACGGCCCCTGCGGCGCTGAGCGGCCGCCTGCGACCGGGGGAGGGCGCTCATTCCTCGGGCAGGGGGATGAACTCCTCGTCGCCCTCGATGCCTTCGAAGCGGCCCTCGCGCCAGTCCCGCTTCGCCTGTTCGATGCGCTCGCGGTCGGCGGCGACGAAGTTCCACCACAGCAGCCGCGGGCCCACCGGGTCCCCGCCGACGACGAGCACGCGGCTGTCCTCGCTGGTCCGGAGGGTCGCGTCCGCGCCCGGGGCGAGGACGCCCATGGTCCCTGCCTCGAGGGCGCATCCCTCCTGCACCTCGGCGCGGCCGGCGGCGACGTAGACGGCCCGCTCCGCGGCGGACGGGAGGGTCAGCGTCGCCCCGGCGGGGCACTGCAGGTCGACGTAGAGCGTCGGGCTCGCCGTCTCCACCGGGGAGCGCAGACCGAAGGCGCTGCCGGCCACCACCGTCACCACCACCCCGTCGAGTTCCGTCCTCGGCAGCGTGTCGGCCGGGTGGTGCACGAAGGCCGGGTCCGTCTCGGCGAGGGCGTCCGGCAGGGCCATCCAGGTCTGGATGCCGTGGAGCCGCTGCCCCGACGCGCGCAGGGCCGGGTCCGTGCGTTCGGAATGGACGATGCCGCGTCCCGCGGTCATGAGGTTGACCGCACCGGGGCGGATCGCCTGGTGATGGCCGAGGCTGTCGCGATGGAGGATCTCCCCCTCGAACAGGTAGGTGAGCGTCGCGAGGCCGATGTGGGGATGGGGCCGGACCTCGATTCCCTGTCCGGGGCGGAAGTCCGCCGGACCCATCTCGTCGAAGAAGACGAAGGGGCCGACGCTGCGACGCTCGGCATTGGGGAGCACGCGGCGGACCGAGAAGCCGCCGAGGTCCTTCGGCCGCGACTCGATCACCAGTTCGACGGCGTCGCTCCGCTCGCTGCACTCGGGTTCCGCGTGACGCTGCCAGCTCATGGGTCCGCTTCCCTCGCATCGTCGAGCCTCGAGTGTACCGCGCCGGTGCTTGCGGCGACCGGCGGGGCCACCGAGACTTCACGGGCATCCGCTGGGGGAGGACGTCGTGGAGGAGATCCTGCTGGGACGGGGCGAGGAGTCGGTGACGCTCCTCGCGAGGTACGGCAACCGGCACGGGCTCGTGGCCGGGGCCACGGGGACGGGGAAGACGGTCACGCTCATGGTCCTCGCCGAGGGCTTCTCGCGGCTCGGCGTGCC
>JAZBPF010000718.1:0-2223 GCA_036351515.1 Pseudomonadales bacterium
CCGATCCGGTCGCCCCGATTGGGGCACCGGATCGACCGTGCTAGAGTCGCGGCCTGATCCGGACGAGCGAGTCCATGCGCGACGTCGAACGCTCCGTGCGCCGCCTCCTGCTGCTCCTGCCGCTGCTCGTCGCCGGCTGCACCACCACCGAGGTGCAGATCGAGCCGACCTTCCCGAAGCAGGCCGCCGTCGATCCCCTCCCCATCGCCCTCGGCGTGGCCTTCGACGAAGCCTTCGCGACCTACGTGCTCGAGGAACCGGTCCCCCAGCGCGGGGACTGGCGCATCGACATCGGGGTCGCCCAGGTGGAGATGCTGCGCACGCTCCTGCCCTCGATGTTCGAGCGCGTGGTCGAGGTCGAGAACGCGGCGAGTGCGCCGACTGATCTCGACGGGGTGCTGATCCCCGCCGTCGAGGACATGCAGTTCGCCATCCCCTTCCAGACCAAGAGCAACTTCTTCGAGGTCTGGATCCGCTACCGCATGGAACTGCGGGAGCCCGGCACCGGCGAGCTCGTCGCCACCTGGCCCCTCACGGCCTACGGGCGCACCCGCGACGCCTTCCTCGACAGCGCGCAGGAGGCCATCAATCAGGCGGCGATCACGGCCCTGCGGGATGCCGCGGCCTTCCTCGCCATCGATTTCCTCGAGACCCGGGAGCTGCAGGGCTGGCTCCAGGCCGTGCTCCGGGACGATCCGGAAGGCATTCCGCCGCCGTCCCTGGAACCCTCGCTCGACGCCGCGGTCGAAGACTCCTGATCGCTCGCGCGGGACGTCCCGGCCGGGGCCCCCGGCGCCGCCGGATGGTACGGGACAGCACCGCTCCCGCGCGGTAAGGTCTTGTCAGGAGTCTCCCCCGGAGCCCATGCCCATGCCGCCTCTCCGCCCCGCGCTGCTTCGCACCCTCCTCGCTGCCCCGCTCGCCGCCGGCGCTCTTTCCGGCTGCGTGAGCGCGACCATCGAGCAGTACCGGGAGGGCGAAGCCCGGGTCGCGGACGGCGAGCGCATCGTGGTGCTGGGCCGCCGCCAGAACACCGGCTACGAGACCGAGACGAACTTCGTGAACTGCGTGGGCAAGGCCGTGGGCCGCCGCATCGACGTACTGCCGGAGCAGGAGTTCGTGGACGAGCTCTTCCCCTGGTTCGAGCCCCGCACCGCACCGCTGAAGACCGACGACCTGCCGGAACTGCTCCGGACCCCCGCCGTGGCCGACCGCATCGAGCAGGCCGGAGTGCGCTACCTCGTGTGGGTGGACGGCGTGACCAACACCACGGACAGCGCCGGGTCCATGACCTGCACCATCAGCCCCGGCGGCGGCGGCTGCTTCGGCTTCGTGACCTGGGCCCGCGATTCCTCCTACGAGGCCTCGATCTGGGACCTGCAGACCGGCATGAGCGTGGGCCGGATCTCGAGCGATGCGTCCGGCACCTCCTACATGCCGGCCATGATCGTCCCCGTGCCCATCATCGCCCGCGTCCAGGCCCAGGCCTGCGACGGCCTCGCGGATCAGCTGACGGCGTTCCTGACGGCGGAGAGCTGAGGGCGCTGGACCAGACGATAACCGCTCGCCGTAACGACACCTGCTGACGACAACGGCTCGCCGTGAAGACGACTGCTGACGATAAGCGTCCGCTGTAATGACGCCTTCTGACGATGACCGTTCGCTTTGAAGACGCCTGCTGACGATAACCGTCCGCTGTGACGACGCCCTCTGACGACAACCGTTCGCCGTGACGACGCCTTCTGTGGGAGCCAGCTTCAGCGGCGACAGCTTCGTCTGCGGTCGTCGTCGCCGCTGAAGCTGGCTCCCACAGGGGCTGGAGACACTTCTCCGGAATCTCCAAGATTTCTGGAAAATCAGTATACCTATCTGTTTTTAAACATTATTCGAAGAGCTTCTCGAAACCACCTGAATCCGCTCGATCAAGCGACGTCGTGCCGCTCGAACCTCCCCTGATCCAGCAGCACCAGCGTGCAGCCCGTCTGCACCTTCAGCCCCGCTTCCCGCAGCGCAGCGACCATCTCCGCCTCGTCCGCTCCGGGATTCAGCAGCACGCGCCTCGGCGCGATCCGCGCGAGTTCGGGAATCAACGGGCGCAGGCGGTCGGCGGAGAGGTAGACGGTGATCGTGTCCACGGGGCCGCTGCCGCCCGGCAGCGCCTCCAGGGGCGTCACGGGTACGCCTTCCACCGCGTCGAGCGCGGGATTGACCGGCACCACCCGG
>JAZBPF010000719.1:0-7510 GCA_036351515.1 Pseudomonadales bacterium
CCGCCTTCCGCGCCTGCACCATGTAGTTCACGCCGAGCCAGGACGTCAGCGTCATGCGGCGCGCGAAGGGGTTCACCCGGACGCCCGTGCGCGCCTCGATCGAGAGTCCGCCCCGGCCCAGATGCCCGGCGAGCTCTTCCGGGCGCACGAAGCGCGACCACTGGTGCGTGCCCTTCGGCAGCACCCGCGCCACGTATTCGGCCCCCACGATGCCGATGACGAAGCCCGCGAGGGTCCGGTTCAGCGTGGCCACGAACATGTGCCCCCCGGGCCGGACCAGGCTGCAGCAGGCGTCCAGGAATCCGGGGAGATCCGCCACGTGCTCCACCACCTCCATGTTCAGGACCACGTCGAAGGCCGCGCCCTCCGCGGCGAGCGTCTCCGCCGCCACGTGCCGGTAGCGCACGGAGATCCCGGCACGCTCCGCATGCAGCCGCGCCACCTCGACGTTGCGCTCCGTGACGTCGATGCCCGTGACCTCGGCGCCGGCGCGGGCCATGGCCTCGGAGAGCAGCCCCCCGCCGCAGCCGATGTCGAGCACGCGCAGGCCCGCCAGCGGCGCGTCGGCATCCGGGACGCCCGCGAGGCGCTCGACGATCCAGCGGGCGCGCAGGCGGTTGAGCACGTGCAGGGGCCAGAAGGGGCCGTCCGGATCCCACCAGGTGTCGGCGAGGCGCGTGTAGAAGGCGACCTGCTCCGGGTCGACGCTGGCGACGGTCTCGTTCATGCGGCGAGCTCCTTCCGCGCGGGGGCGGGCTGGCAGCGGGGACAGAGGTAGAGGCGACGGCTCGCGACCTCGCGGCGCAGGATGGTCGATCCGCAGCGCGGGCAGGGCTCCTCCTCGCGCTCGAAGACCCAGTGCCGGGACGCCCGCCGCGGATGCCCGGCCGCCTTGCGCGCGCGTACCCAGGCCTTCGTCGCGGTCTCGCCCCGGGTCCGGTAGGCCCGGAACGCGAGCGCGCGGATGGCCCGGGAGAGGGCGCCCAGGGTCTCGTCGTCGAGGTCGCAGGCCCGGGCGTCCGGATGGACGCCGGCGGTGAAGAGGATCTCCGAGCGCAGGTAGTTGCCGAGCCCGGCGAGGAAGGCCTGGTCCATGAGCAGCCCCCCGAGCGAGCGCCGGGCGAAGGCGGCGGAGCGCAGGCGCCGGCGCAGGAAGGCGGGCGTCGTCGCCGCATCGAAGACGTCGGGGCCGAGGCGGCCGAGGAAGGGGTGCGTGCGCCACTGCCCCGGTTCGAGGAGGTCGATCTCCGAGGCGCTGTAGAGCAGGGCCGCGTGCGTCTCGGTCTCGAGCACCAGGCGCAGCTCCCGGCCCGTGGACGGCCGCGCGCCGGCGCGCTGCACGTACCAGCGGCCGTAGAGCTGGTTGTGCGTGTAGAGCGTCCGGCCGTCGGCGAAGTCCACGAGCAGCGCCTTTCCCCGCGAGCGCACCGCGAGGATCGACTGCGCGCAGAGCTCCGCGGCGTGGCGCTGGAGCCGCGGAAAGCGGAACCAGACCTGCGCCAGGGGACGGTCCACGAGCACGCGGGCGAGCCGGTCCGCGGCGCGGCGGACCTCGGGTCCCTCGGGCACGGCTCAGCCCCCCGCAGTGACGGCGGGACGTGCCGCCAGGGCCGCCTCCACGGCGCGCACCAGCTCCGGCGACTCCGGGTCGACCGCGCTCGGGAAGCTGCCGAGGAGGCGTCCGTCGCGCCCGACCAGATACTTGTGGAAGTTCCAGCGCGGATACGCCCCGGCGGCCTCGGCGAGGCCGCGGAAGAGCGGATGGGCCACCCCCTCCCGGGCGTGGATGCGCGAGAACATGGCGAAGGACACACCGTAGTTCACGCGGCAGACGCGTTCCGTGCGCTCGGCGTCGGCGTACTCCTGACCGCCGAAGTCCCCCGAGGGGAAGCCGGCGACGACGAGGCCCTGCGGCGCGAAGCGCTCGTGGAGGCGTTCGAGGGCCGCGAACTGGGGCGTGAAGGCGCACTGGCTGGCCGTGTTCACGACCAGCACCACCCGATCGGCCCAGGCGGCACACAGATCCACGGTCTCCCGGCGACCGAGGGTCTCCATGCGGTGATCGAGCAGGGAACAGTCTCCCGCGGCGCGGACGGGGCCGGGCGCGAGGAGCAGGCAGAACGCGGGAACGGCGATGCGGGGGAGCAGGCGCATGCGCGGATCTCCTGTCGGGCCCCCACCCGCTCGGGGACTCATGATGTCGACTCCCCGGGCGATTGCAAGGCCCGGGGCCGACGGAGCCGGTAGACTGTGCGCCTCCCCGGACCGGAGCCGCCGATGAACGCCGTCCTCGCCGAGATCCTCGCGCTCCTCGAACTCGAACGCATCGAGGCGGACCTCTACCGGGGCCGGAACGATCCGCGGATCCCGCACGTCTTCGGCGGCCAGGTCCTCGCCCAGGCCATCGCCGCCGCGGAAGCGACCGTGCCGGACCCGGACCGCGGGCTGCACTCGATCCACGCCTACTTCCTGCGCGCAGGCGACTGGAACCGGCCCGTGCTCTACGAGGTGGACCGGATCCGCGACGGGCGGAGCTTCACCACGCGCCGCGTGAAGGCGATCCAGCACGGCGAGGCGATCCTGAGCCTCTCCGGCTCCTGGCAGCGTCCGGAGGACGGGCTCGCCCACGCCGTGCCCATGCCCGACGTGGCCCCGCCGGAGTCCCTCGAGCCGGACCGGGACCGCTACGCACGCATCGCGGAGAAGCACCCGCGCGTCCGCGGCTTCGCGTTCCGCTACGACGCCATCGACAGCCGGCAGGTGGAGGGCGTGCTCATGACCGACACCCGCCCGCGGGAACCGGTCAAGCACACCTGGATGCGCACCGTGGACCGACTCCCGGACGATCCCGTCGTGCACCGCTGCATGCTCGCCTACCTCTCGGACATGGACTTCATGAGCACGAGCCTCCTGCCGCACGGCGTGACCCCGGCCGGCGGCGCGGACATCCAGGGCGCGAGCCTCGATCACGCGCTCTGGTTCCATCGTCCCTTCCGCGTCGACGAATGGCTGCTCTTCGCCAAGGAGAGCCCCGCCGCCGCCGGCGCCCGAGGCTTCGTCCGGGGCGCGTTCTTCGACCGGGACGGGAACCTCGTGGCCTCGGCCATGCAGGAATGCCTGATCCGCCCCCGCGATCCGGATCGCCAGCGCTGATCGCGCACTGCGTGCGCTTCCCACGGCCGCGAGGGAACCCGGTGCCGCCGGCGATCGAGCACGGCTCGCCGCTCCGGTGGGAGCAGCCTTCGGGCGCGATCGCCACTGCGGGGTCTCGTCGTCGCCGCTGAAGCTGGCTCTCACCGGGGAGTCGCCGACCCGCCCGTGGGAAGCCGACGCAGGCGGCGAAGCGCGCTCCGGCTCAGGCGACGTCCCGCTGCGGGTCCGGCGTGAGGCCGCAGACCCGGGCGATCTCGCGCAGGAGCGCGTCGCGGGTGAAGGGCTTGGCGAGGGAGCCGGCGGCCGCGCCGGGCGGCGCTTCGCCTTCGTCGGCGGGCTGGTCGAAGCCGGACATGAGGATCACCGGCACGTCCGTGCGCAGCCGGCGCATGTCGCGCAGGGCCTGCTCGCCCGTGAGCACCGGCATGCTCACGTCCATGAGCACGAGGTCGAAGGCGTCGGGCGCGGCGCGGAAGCGCTCGAGGGCGTCCCCGCCGTCCTCGGCCACGGTCACCTCGAAGCCTTCCGCCTCGAGGGTCTCCGCGAGGATGTCGCGGATCCCCGGCTCGTCGTCCACCACGAGCGTCCGGCAGCCGCGCGGCAGCAGGCGCGGCGTCTCCGGCTCGGGCAGCGGCGCGGCCGCCGCGCTCCCGACCCGGGCCGGCAGGTAGAGGCGGAAGCAGCTGCCCTCGCCCTGGCGGCTCGTGACCGTGACCGAGCCCCCGTGGGCCTTGGCGGCGCCGTAGACGGACGGCAGCCCGAGGCCCGTGCCCTGGCCCTTGGGCTTGGTGGTGAAGAAGGGCTCGAAGATGTCCTGCATGACCGCGGCGGGAATCCCGCAGCCGCTGTCGCGCACGGCGAGCACGAGGTAGCTGCCGGCGGAGAGCTCCGGATCCACGGCCACGGCGCCTTCGGCGTCCAGTTCCACGCGCTCCGCCACCACCTCGATCTCGCCCTCGCCCTCGATCGCGTCCCGGGCGTTCACGCAGAGGTTCAGCAGCGCGTTGGAGATCTGGCTCTCGTCGCCGTGCAGGGGCAGGTCGCCGACGGCGAGGTGGGTCACGAGGCGGATGCGCGGATCGAGGGTCTGGCGCAGCAGGTCCAGCGTGTCGTGGATCACGGGCCGGAGGTCGAAGTCGCGCTGGTCCATGGTCCCCTGGCGCGAGAACACGAGGAGCTTGCGCACGAGATCCGCCGCGCGCTGGCAGGTCTCGAGCACCCGTCCCGCGTACTGACCGACGCGCTCGGCGTCCCCGGCCTGGGCCGCGAGCAGCTCCGTGTAGCCCTGGATGCCCGCGAGCATGTTGTTGAAGTCGTGCGCCACGCCGCCGGCGAGGCGGCCGATGCCCTCCATGTGCTGGGCCTGGCGCAGCTGCTCCTGGAGCCGGTAGCGCTCCTCCTCCGCCTCGCGGATCGGCGTGAAGTCGCGGATCGTGAGCAGGATCGTCGCCTCGCCGTCGATGACGAGCCGCCGCGCGGAGATGAGCACCGGGAGCATGCCGCGCTCCCGGGTGACCAGTTCCGTCTCGAAGGCCTCCACGGGCCCCGCGAGCGCGAGCTCGGTGAAGCGCTCGAGTTCCCGCCGGCTGCGCCAGAACTGCCCGTAGTCCGCCCAGCGCGCCTCCAGCTCGTCCCGGCGCCAGCCGAAGAGCGACTCGACGGTCTCGTTGGCCTCGAGCAGGTACCCGTCCTTCAGGCGCACGAGGAGCAGCGCGTCGGGGCTCTGCTGGAAGACGGAGGAGAACTTCACCTCGCTCACGCGGAGCGCCTGCTCCACCTCCACCTGGCGCGTGACGTCGAGGCCGAGGAAGGCCGTGCGGGGTGCGCCGCCGTCCGGGGCCGGCAGCGTCGTGTGGTACCACTGGAGCACGCGCGCGCTCCCGTCGCGATGGCGCTGGACGACCCGGGCGCTCGCGCCGAGCGTGTCCGCATCGTCGTGCCCGGCGACGGCGAAGGGCGCGGCGCGACGCGTGCGCTCCGCCTCGGGCACGAGCTCCCAGGCGCTCAGGCCGAGCGCCGCCTCGCGCTCGAGGCCGAAGATCCGTTCCGCGGCCCGGTTCCAGCCGCGGATCCGCTGCTCGCCGTCGAGGACGACGGCCGCGAGCGGCGTGTTCTCGAGATGGGCGCGCAGCTGCTGCTCCGAGGCCTGGGCCTGCGCCTCGGCGCGGCGGATGGCGGTCACGTCGGCGAAGACCGCGACGAGCTGGGTCCGCTCGCCCACGCGCTCGGCGTAGACGGTGATCACCACGCTCAGGTCGCCGGCGCTCCCGGGGCGCATGACCGTCTCGAAGCTGCGCCGGTCGCCCGGCGCGAGGAAGGCGAGGATCGCCTCGGCGCTGCGGCGCCGGTCGGGCGGGAACCAGTCCACCAGGCGCGTGCCGACCACGTCGCGGAGCCGCCGGGCGCCGACCATGCGCAGGAACGGATCGTTCGCGTCCTCGATGCGCAGCTCCGCGTCCGTGCGCACGAAGCCCGTGTCGGAGCCGTCGAGGATGCCGGTGACCCGTCGGCGACTCTGGCGCAGCTCGTCCCGGGCGAGGCGCAGGAACAACAGCAGCGCCGCCGTGCCCAGCACCTCGAGCCCCGTGCGGAGTCGGTCCAGGGGCGCGACGGTTCCCTCGGCGAAGAGGCCGACGGCCAGAAGCACCAGGAGCACGGTCCCCACGGCGGGGAACAGGGCGAGCGAGGGAAGGCGCAGCGTCGCCAGGAGCGGCAGGCAGTAGAGGACGAGCAGCCAGGGCGCGTCGGCACCGAAGCGCACGTCGAGGCCCACGACGACCGCGAGCCCGAGGAGGCCGGCGCCGAGCGAGAGCTGCGCTGCGGGGTCCCTTCTGTGCACGCGGTCGCTTCCCGAGAGTCCGCGTGCAGCATAGGACAGGGGTCGGGGCGCCGCCGCCGGCGCCCCGGGGAGGAACGGTCGGTCAGAGCGCCTCGAGGACGGCCTCGGCCTTGCTCACCTCGAACTGGCCCGGCGCCTCGACGGCGACCAGCTGGACCACGCCGTCGTCGACCACCATGGCGAAGCGCTGGGAGCGGACGCCGAGACCGAAGGCGCTCGCGTCCATCTCCAGGCCCAGGGCCTTCGTGAAGCTCGCGTCCCAGTCGGCGACCATGAGGAGCTCCTCGGCGTTCGCCCCCTTGCCCCAGGCGTCCATGACGAAGGCGTCGTTCACGGACAGGCAGACGATGGCGTCGACGCCCTTGGCCTTGATCGCGTCCGCGTGGGTCACGAAGCCGGGCAGGTGCGCCATGGAGCAGGTGGGCGTGAAGGCGCCGGGGACCGCGAAGAGGACGACCTTCTTCCCGCCGAAGAGTTCGGCGGTGCTCACGTCCTGCGGGCCCTTCTCCCCCATCATCTTGAGGGTGGCGTCCGGAATGCGGTCGCCGACCTGGATCGTCATGGCGCGGTCTCCCATGGCAGCTGTGCGGGCCGAAAGAGTAGCCCGGCCCCCTTGCCCGGTACAGGGCCCCCGGGTCCGGGCCCCGCGTTCACGGCGCCACGAAGCGGGTCAGCACCTCGTGGTAGAGACGCACCGCCTCCCGGAAGGCCTCCACGTTCACGCGCTCGTCGTTGCCGTGCACACCCGCGAACTCCGACGGCGGCAGCAGCAGCGTGCCGAAGCCGTAGGAGGGGATCCCGAGATCCCGGAAGAAGTGGCTGTCCGTGAAGCCCGCCGCCATGGTCGGCACCACCCGCGCCGTCGGCAGCGCCTCCTCGAGCGTGCTCTCGATGGCCTCGTAGAGCTCCGTCTCCGTGGAGGAACTCGCGGCCGTGAAGCCCATGAGCCGGGTGAGCTGGATGCCCGGGTCGTCGACGAGGATGGCGAGCTTCTCGAGGAAGGCGTCCGGGTCCGTGTCCGGCAGCAGGCGGCAGTCGAGCTCGGCCCAGGCGGTCCCGGGGATCACGTTGATCTTCAGGCTCGCGCCGAGGCGGGTCACGGAGCAGGTGTCGCGCAGGAGCGCGTGCGTCGCCGGGCTCTCGAGCTGGAGCTTCAGGAGCGCCTCGGGATCGTCCAGGAGGGCGACGGGGTCGCCGTAGAGCGGCGCGAGGGCCGGCGGCTGCAGGTCCGCGACGCTGCGCAGGTAGGTGTCCACGGTCGGCAGGAGCCGCGCCTCGAAGCGCTGGCGGACGATGCGGTCGAGGGCGCGCACGAGCGCGTGGGGCGCGGTCTCCACCCGCGGCGAGGAGCCGTGCCCCGGCGTCCCGCGTGCCGTCACGCGGACCCAGAGCGGGATCTTCTGCGTGACCTCCACGCCGAAGACCGGCGTCGTGCCCACGAGGCGACCGCCGCCGCCCTCGTTGAGCACGAAACCCACGTCCTCGACCAGCTCCGGCCGCTGGCGCACGAGCCAGCCC
>JAZBPF010000720.1:0-3322 GCA_036351515.1 Pseudomonadales bacterium
GGCCCTGTTCCCTGGCCCGCAATGCCCGTCGCACCGCGGTGCGGCGCGCGGGACCGCACCCTCCCACCCCAGGCCGCCCTGAACCGCCGCCCTTGAAGCGCCCGGCATGTCGCCCGGTGCAGGCCAAGGAGGCATGACCATGACCCGTCACACGCAGCACCCCCTGCCGATAGGCGAGATCGCCACCCGGGCGGTCGCGGCCCACCGCGCCCTTCGAACGGTGGTGCGCGAGCAGCGTGCGGCGCTCTCGCAGACCGACCGCGATGCCATGGACGCCGCGCTCGGCGCCCTGGCGGAGGACGGGCTCTTCGATGGCGACGCGCTGTCCGTCGCCGAAGAGACCGGCGCCCGGCTGGACGACGCGATCGCGCGCGCCGGCGGGGCGCCCGAGAAGCGCTGGACCGAGGAAGGGCACGGCTACCTCGTCGGGGGGACCGAACAGGCCAGCGGATCGAGCAGATCCTCGACGCGCTCCGCCTGTTCCGGCGCCACCCCGTGGCGGTCGCCGATCGGCTTGAGGCCGAGCGCCAGCTGGCCCGCCACCGCGATCCCGCCGCCGGCTGAGGTGCCGCAGCGACAGCCCCTGAAGCGATCCGGCCAAGAGCCCCGGACGGCCATGGCCGGGTGACCGGTCGGATCCTGTACGAGCAGGACCCGGCCGGACCACGGCCCACGCGCCCCGGATCGAATCCTCCGGGCCCCCCGCACTTTCTCGACTGCCGCCCTGTGCCGCCTGCCGCCCACCTCAAATAAATCAGCAGCTTAAGGGGGGTGGAGCCTGTTTCCGGAAATCCGCTTCCCGGTGCTGATCGCCTCCAGTTCCCGGATATCGACGGACCGAACTCGGAGGTGACGCACCCGGCCACGATCATGATCACCCCGCCCTCGATCGGGTCGCAGGCCCCGCGTCCGGACGACCGTCCGGTCCGCGGAGCCGATCATGGGCCCAGCAGAGCACACGGAAATCGACGGGAGCGTCGGCGCCTTGTGCGCCGACAGGCGGCGCCAGCCGCAGAGCCAATCAACGAGCACAGACCAAGAGATCACCATGCACGTTACATCGACTGGCGACATTTCGCTGCCCCGACCTTCCATCGCCGGACGGAACGTCGCGAAGCGTTCGAAACGGCATTTCGTCGGCCATATCGTCGGCAACGACGGCGCCGTAGCAGGCACCGGAAATTTCGGCGCAAGCCCCGGCCGGGTCATCCAGACCGAGAGCGACCTCGAGAAGAAAACAGCGCTGATCCTGCACGCCCGGCCGGACACCGCGCTGCTCGAGGAGCAGGTCAGGTTCGAGTACGGCGACGGCCAGGTCCACTTCTTCGATTTCCGGCTGACCCGGACGGATGGCCGCTGCATCGCGATCTCCGTCAAGATGACGAAGTATCTGGCTAGGCATCTCGAGGAGATGCGCCTCATCGCGGCGGAAGTGCAGCCCGATTTCGCCGACGCGGTCCAGATCTGGACGGAGCGCAACGTCGACCCGGTCGAGTTGTACAACGCGAAGCTCTTCCACGCCATGCGCGAGGCCGATCCCGAGGCCGACATCGCCGCGGAGACGGTCGTCGCGCCGCTGCTCGGCGCCGTCCCGATCCGGGATCTAACCGATCGCATCGGCCTCGGGGCGCGGGGCTTCCGCGCCCTGGTCCGGCTGATCGGGCAGGACCGCCTTCGCCCGATCCGCCATGAGCGCATCACCCCCGCAAGCCTCGTTCGTCGGAAGGAGACCCAGCAATGAACGCCCCCTCTCCCACATTCGTCACCCGCCTGGCCTTCGCGCGCGACGACGAGATCGTCATCGACCGCATTCCGTTCCGTCCCGTGAGCAGGAACACCGAGGGCTGGATCCTCACCCGCATGTCCGGCGAACAGATCGCCGAGTGCTTCACCCACGAGCAGCTCAGCCGCCTCGCCGCGGAAGGCGCGATCGTCCACAACCGCGGCAAGTACAGCCCGGAGGGCGCCCTCGGGGTGCTGTCGGGCACGACCCTCGACCCGATCTCGGCGCTCCAGTGCGATTTGCAACACAGGGTCAAGGTGCGCGCGGCCTTCTGCGAGGCGTTCCTCGAACTCGAGCGCAAGGGCACCATCCGGCGGACCTATGGGTCGATCGAGGCGAATGTCGACGCCATCGAGAAGAGGGCGAAGGCCTTCTTGCGAGACCACGTGCGGACCGACCAAGATGCTTCGAAGCGCAGGGCTTTCAATCAGAAAGCTATCGAATACGAGGCGCCTCATCCGCGCACCCTGTTCCGGTGGGTCGCGAAGTACGAACGCGAGGGGCTGTCCGGCCTCGTCGACCGCTGGGAGCAGAGCGGCAACCACACCAGCAAGTTCTCGGCGGAGGTCATGGGACCGCTGATGGAAGAGGTCCGTCGCTATGCCTCGCCGCAGCGCCCCACGAAGAAGGCGATCTTCGAGAACGTCCGGAACCGCTTCAGGGCCGAGAACCAGCAGCGCAAGGCAGACGACCTGGATCCCCTGCCCGTGCCGTCCCGGGAAGCGGTGCGTCGCGCGATTGGCAAGCTCGACCCGTTCCATCTCGATATCGCGCGCCTCGGTCTCCAGGCGGCGCGTCGCCGCCACCGGCCGGTGCAGACCGGGGTCGAGGTCACGCGGCCGCTCGAGCGGGTCGAGATCGACGAGTACGAGATCGACCTTTTCACGCTTCTGTCGTCGATCGGCCTGCTCGACCTGATCGACGACGAGGACAAGATGCGGATGGGCCTCGACGGGTCCACGCAGCGCTGGTGGGTGTCCGCCGCGCTCTGCGCAGCCTCCCGCTGCATCGTGGGCCTGCGGCTCACCCGTACTCCCGGCTCGGCGAGCTCCATCGAGACCCTGCACATGTGCACGCTCGACAAGGGGCAGTGGGCCGACGGCGTCCACGCGAACGTCTGGCTCGCTGCGGCCCGACGCCTGCGCGCGGCGAAGAAGGCCGGGCAGACGGCCAGCGACGAGATCGTGCTGAAGGCCATCCGCGACATCGAGGCGCTCGACGCGACCGCCCGGGCGCGCGTCAACCTCGTGGCCGAGGACTGGTCGTCGGAGCGCCTCGAACGCGAGGAGAACAACCTCCTCGTCGGCTTCGACGTGGGCAGCGAGACGACGCCCGAGCCTCCGGCGCAGTCCGGCGACGAGCTGGGCATCCCGCTCGAGACGGCGGCGGACAAGGCCGCCCGTGCGAACGCTGGTGCCAACGCCGGTGCGAACCCCGGGGCGCCCACCGGTACGCGCGCCCCGGACGCGGCGGAGGCGACGCCGCAGCACCGGGCGAAGCGCACGCCGGGCTCCGGCTTCCGGATGGAGGACTGAGCCA
>JAZBPF010000721.1:0-3542 GCA_036351515.1 Pseudomonadales bacterium
GCGAAGGGCTCGAGGATCAGGTCCTGGGCGCTGTAGGCGAGCATCGAGACGAAGATGAAGATCGTGAAGCGCCGCGCCTGGGTCTCCTCCCACACCTCGCGGAGCGCGCGGCGGAAGGGCACCGGCTCTCCGGCCGCCTGGGCGTCCTCCTCGGCGACCGCCGCCCGGCGCCCGTCGCCTTCCACGCCCCAGACCGCGAGCACCGTCACCAGCAGGGCGAAGGCGCCCACGGCCCCGGAGACGATCACGAGGCGGGTCAGGGAGAAGGGATCGAGGGCCTGGCCGGCGAGGGCGGCCGTGAGGATGAAGCCGAAGATCATCATCATCCAGACGATGGTCGCCGCCGCCGGGCGACGCGCCGGCGCCGTGCGCTTGGCGAGGAGCACGAGCAGCGACGTCCCCGAGGCGCCGACGCCGACGCCCACGAGCACGAAGGCGAGCACCGCGAGGGCCACGCCGAGGGCCGTGTTCGTCGCCATGATCGCCGTGGCGAGGGCGGCGCCCGTGCCGCCGAGGGCGAGCACGGCCATGCCGCCGACGATCCAGGGGGTGCGCCGGCCGCCGACGTCGGAGCCGTGGCCCAAGCGGGGACGGAGCACCTGGATGGCGTAGTGGAGTGCCACGAGCGCGCCCGGGAGCATGGCCGGCAGCGCGAGCTCGACCACCATCACGCGGTTGATCGTCGAGGTGGTCAGCACCACCACCGCGCCGAGGGCCGTCTGCACGAGCCCCAGGCGGACGATGCCGAGCCAGCCGAGGGGGCGGGGCGATGCGCGTTCCACGGCGGCGCTCTCCTTCAGAGCCCGGCAGGCGTCGGGAAACCCGAGCGCAGCGCGAAGGCGGTGATCATCATCCCGGACACGAAGAGCGTGATGCCGGTGCCGTTGTACCAGGGGGCTCGACCGCGGGGGTCCGCGAGGAGCCGGGGCATGCAGGCGAACTGGGCGAGGAGCACGGCGGCCACGCCCGCGGCATGGGCCGGCAGCCCCCAGGCGAGGAGCAGGGCGATCACCACGACCTGCGGCACCGCCATCACCCAGCAGGCGAGGCGCGCGGCGCGCGGGGCCCCCAGCTGGACCGGGATGGTGCGCACGCCGAGTTTCGTATCGCCTTCTATGGCCTTGAAATCATTGAGGGTCATGATGCCGTGCGCACCGAGCCCGTATAGAATCGCGACGCAGAACACGCGCCAGTCCGGGGTCGCTGCGGACATGACCGCGGCACCGGTCACCCAGGGCAGGCTCTCGTAGCAGAAGCCGCAGGCGGCGTTCCCGTACCAGCCGTTCAGCTTGAGGCGGGGCGGCGGGGCGCTGTAGGCCCAGGCGAGAAGCAGGCCCACGATGCCCGCCCCGAGGACGATCGGTCCGAGCGCCGCCGCGACCGCCAGGGACAGGAGCGTCCAGGCGACGGCGAGGTACAGCCCCCAGCGACCCGGAATGCGCCCCGAGGGAATCGGTCGTCCCGGCTCGTTGATGGCGTCCACGTGCCGGTCGTACCAGTCGTTCACCACCTGGCTCGTGCCGCACACGAGGGGACCGGCGAGGAGCACGCCGGCGGCGATGTGGCCCCAGCGGCCGTCCGTGGCGACGCCCGCGGACACCACGCCGCAGGCGTAGGCCCACATGGGCGGGAACCAGGTCACCGGCTTGAGCAGTTCGACGAAGGCCCGGAGCCGGAGGCCGGGCGTCGGGGTGAAGGTGGCCGTTTCCTGCATCGTGTCCCCGGACCATCGGTGAGAGACCTGCCGCGAAAGAAACGCTATACTTGACACTCGAGTCTGTCAATGAAACCTGACACAGCAACGAGAATCGGTCACGACCACCACACGGCGGAGCCGGGTGAGCAGGGGGAAAGGGCGCGTGTGAAAGGGTTCGACGCTCCACGCGAGAACCTAGGGGACCTCGACGTCGACACCGCGGCCGTGCTCGTCGCGGCGGCGGCCGACCTCGCCCTGGTGGTGGACCGCGACGGTCGCGTGGTCGACGTCGCCGTGGGCATCGACCCGCCGACGGTCGAGAGCCCCGATCGCTGGCGCGGCCAGCGGCTCGCCGACACGGTCGCCCCCGACAGTCGCGAGAAGGTGGCGCGCATGCTCGCGGAGGCCGACGCGGCCCCTGCGCGCTGGCGCCAGATCAATCATCCCGGGTCCGGCGGCGCGGACCTGCCCATGCAGTACTGTGCCTACGCCACCCGCGAGGGAGGGCCGATCGTCGTGATCGGAAGAGACCTGCAGGGAGTCGCCGCGCTGCAGCAGCGGCTCATCGAGACGCAGCAGTCCCTGGAGCAGGACTACTGGCGACGACGCCAGGTGGAGACCCGCTACCGGCTGCTGTTCCAGGTGGCGTCGGAGGCGGTGGTCATCGTCGACGCCCGCAACCAGCGCGTCCTCGAGGCCAATCCTTCCGCGGAGGCGCTCTTCGACGTCCCGGCGGGGGAACTCGTCGGCCGCACGCTCCGCGACTGCTTCGACGAACGCAGCCACGAGGCGGTCGAGGCCGTGCTCTCGACGCTCCGGGTCTCCGGTGCCGTCGACAAGGAGAAGGTGCGCATCGCCCGCTCCACGCACACGGCCATGCTCTCCGGCTCGCTCCTGAATCAGGCGGGCACGCTGCTCTATCTGCTGCGCCTCTCTCCGGAGGACGGCATGCCGGCCCTGCCCCGGGCCACGCCCGGCCGCAACGATCTCGCCGGGGTCCTCGAGCAGGGCCCCGACGCGGTCGTGGTGACGGACGGAGAAGGGCGGATCCGCTCCGCGAACCGCGCCTTCCTCGAGCTCGCCGAACTCGCGTCGGAGGAGCAGGCGCGGGGCGAGACCCTCGAGCGCTGGCTCGGCCGCACCAACGTGGACGTGAAGGTGCTCCTCGGGAACCTGCGCCAGTACGGCTCCATCCGCCACTTCGCCACGCGCCTGCGCGGCGAGTACGGCGGCGAGGCGGACGTCGAGATCAGCGCGGTGGCGGCGCGGGAAGGGGAGAGCCCCTCCTTCGGCCTCGTGATCCGCGACGTCGGCCGGCGACACATCGCCAGCGAGCCCGCCGGTTCCGGCTCCACGCCGCGTTCCATCGAGCAGCTGACGGAACTGGTGGGGCGCGTGCCCCTGAAGGAAGTGATCCGCGAATCCAGCGACGTCATCGAACGGCTGTGCATCGAGGCCGCGCTGGAGCTCACCGGGGACAACCGGGCGTCGGCCGCCGAGATGCTCGGCCTCAGTCGCCAGAGCCTCTACGTGAAGCTCCGCCGCCACGGGCTCATGCACTCGGATTCCGAGGACCGCTGAGCGCCTGCGCAGCCGTCGTTCGCCCGCTCCCCCGCGTCTGCTCCACCCCGATCCGCACCGCCGGCGGAAGCGGCCGCGACTGCGTCCTCCGGGGCGAAGGCTTCTCTCCCCTGCCTCGGCAAGCCTCCTCGATCTCGCCACGGAAGCCTCGTCTCGCGTGGGCCGCCGGCGGCGGTCCGTGGGCGAGGGTCCGCATGCGGAGGTCCGCACGCGGCGCCGAGCGGACCGCCCGCGACGGCGAACGATTCCTTCAGGCACTCCGAGC
>JAZBPF010000722.1:0-2306 GCA_036351515.1 Pseudomonadales bacterium
CGGGATCATCACGGCGATCTCCGGCGACTTCTTCGTGGACCGCCCGGACAGCTGTGGGCCAGCCATGCCGAACTTCGAGGTGATGGTGCTCGACGACGAGGGCAACGAGGTGCCCCAGGGGCAGCTCGGCGAGCTCTGCGTGCGTGGGGCACCCGTGATCCGCGGGTACCTGAACCGGCCGGACGCCACGGCGGAGACCATCGTCGACGGCTTCCTGCGCACCGGCGACGTGGCGCGCATCGACGAGGACGGCTTCATCTATCTCGTGGACCGCAAGAAGGACATGGTCCTGCGCGGCGGCGAGAACGTGTACTGCGCCGAGGTGGAGTCGGCGATCTACACGAACGACGCCGTGGCCGAGTGCGTGGTGTTCGGGGTCCCGGACGAGCGTCTCGGGGAAGAAGTGGGTGCGGTGGTGGTGCTGAAGGATGGCGCGCAGCTGACGACCCAGCAGCTCCGGGACCACTGCCTGGCGCGCATCGCGAAGCACAAGGTGCCCCGCTACATCTGGCTGCGCGAGGAGCCCCTGCCCCGCAACGCCAACGGCAAGTTCCTCAAGCGCGAGCTGCGCGACCAGCTCTCGGTGCAGGACGCGGCCTGAGCGTCCGGGCCCGGCGGCGTCGATCCGCCGGGCCCTTTCCTTTCTTTCCAGGGTACTGCGGACGTTTCCTGTCGCCGCGGCGCGGTCGGGCGGGAGTCGCGGCTGAAGCCTGCTCCCACAATGGGGTGTCGACACCCTCCTGTGGGAGCCGCCTTCAGGCGCGCCTGCTGCGCCAGGCGAAGCCTCATCGCCGACTTCGTCGGCTTCCCACGGGGTGGCGGCTGCTCGAGCGCGGCACAGGCTCGCGCTCGGCCCCAGTCGACACCGCCCTGTGGGAGCCACCGTCAGGGGCGACTACAGCGCCGGGCGGAGCCTCATCGCCGACTGCGTCGGCTTCCCACGGGGTGGCGGCGGTTCGAGCGCGGCACGGGCTCGTGCTCGGGCCCAGTCGACACCCCCTGTGGGAGCCACCTTCAGGGGCGACTACAGCGCCAAGCGGAGCCTCATCGCCGACTGCGTCGGCTTCCCACGGGGCGGGATGGCGGGTTCCTGACCTGCGTCAGGGTTTGCTGACGTCAAGGTTCGTCACACTTGAAGTCGGCAGATGCGCTACCATTGTTGCAGTGCAGCAAACGCTGTGCGCACATTCGCGCAGGGAGTCCGACATGACCGCAGTCCTGGCCCGCAACCCGAGCCTCCGTGACCTGCAGAAGGCCATGGACATGGCCGAGAGCTACGAGGACTGGAAGGGCGCCGCCATCGCGCACGACGAGGTGAGTGGCGCCGCCGCCTGGAAGAAGCAGGACCGGAGCTCGCGCTACGGCTACCCGGGGGTGCGCCGGCGCCTCGATCTGCTGCGCCGCCTGCGTGCGGAAGAGGATCCGCACGAGATCCTCTTCTATCTGAACGAGGGCATCCACGGGAACATCGACGGCATCGGCAAGCCAGCCGTCTACAACGTGGCGAAGTTCGGCACCAAGGACCTCATCACCACCTACCTCGCCGAACTCGAGGCGGCGATCCGCCGCATCGGCGACGTGCCGGACGACGTCATCCCCTTTCCCGAGCGCCTCGACTTCTTCCGCCGCGCGAGCCACTGCTACGGACGCTCGGCGCTCATGCTCTCCGGCGGCGGCTCCCTCGGCCCGTTCCACCTCGGCGTGGCCCGCGCGCTCTTCGAGCAGGACCTGCTGCCCACGGTGATCTCGGGCTCGAGCGCCGGCAGCTTCGTCGCCGGCGTGCTCGGCACGCACACGGACGCGGAGCTGCAGCAGCTGCTCCTGACGGAGAACGCCCTCGAGGTGTCGACGCGGCCCGTCGGGACGCGCATGAAGATCGAGGACGTGCGCGAGGCCATCGACCGGCTCGTGCCGGACCTCACCTTCCAGGAGGCCTTCGAGCGCACGGGGCGCAAGATCAACATCTCCGTGGCGCCGAGCGAGGTGCACCAGACCTCGCGGCTGCTGAACGCCATCACCTCGCCGAACGTCTACATCCGCGAGGCGGTGCTCGCCTCCTGCGCGATTCCCGGCGTCTTCCCGCCCGTGATGCTCGCGGCGAAGGACGCCCACGGCGAGCGCAAGCCCTACCTGCCGGCACGGCGCTGGGTGGACGGTTCGGTCAGCGACGACCTGCCGGCGAAGCGGCTCACGCGCCTCTACGGCGTGAACCACTTCATCACGAGCATGATCAACCCCGTGGTGCTCTGGTCCGTGCGCGACCCGGACTGGGACGACTCCCTGCTCTGGCGCTTCTTCGACATCTC
>JAZBPF010000723.1:0-35569 GCA_036351515.1 Pseudomonadales bacterium
ATCCACCGCGAACTCGTCGGCGTAGCTCGGCTCGATGAAGACCTCGCCGTCCCAGATCCGGGAGATGTCACCGGAGATGCGGTCCCCGTTCTTCAGGAGGATCACGTCGACGGCGGCTGCGCTGGACGCGACGAAGAGCAGGCTCGTTCCGAGCACGATGGAAGGGATGCGGGACACGCTCGGATCCTCGTTCTGGATGACGGGAGAGTCCGAGGGCGACGAGGCGCGGCTCGGACGCTCGAGGAGTCATGGGTCGCGGGAGGGTCGCGACCATGCCGAGCCCGTGGATGGAGGATCAAGCGCGCGTTGCCCACTTTGGGCCAGCCTTCGGGGGCGGCCGGCGAGCGGACCGTGCTTCCGCTGCCGTCGCGCGTCTTCGCGGTTGCCGAGGTCACCGCGCCCCTTCCGTCGCGTCTCGTGCATCGATGGGACGCGAGCGCTGCCCAGATTGGGTGATCTCGTCTTGTGCGTGAAGAAGGGGCCCGCGCATGCTTCGTCCGTTCCCAACCGAGCGGTCGCCTTTCCGGTGCCGTGCTCGACCGGAGGAGATCGAGGCCCATGAGACACGTCGCCCTGCTCCTGTCGATCGCGCTGTGCGCCATGGTGGCTCCCGCGCACGGTGCGGACGCGGCGTCGCGCTTCCGCGAGTGTCAGCGCGAGGCGCAGGAGCTCAGCGGGTACTACGGACAGGAAGCGCGCGGTTTCGTTTCCGGAGCACTCCGCGGCGGCCTCGGCGGAGCGGCGCTCGGCGCGGCCGGCGGCTGGGTGACCGACAGCGACACGAAGAAGACCGCCAAGCGTGGAGTGGCGCTGGGCGCGCTCATCGGGGGTGCCCGGGCTGCCGCGCAGAAACGCAAGGTGGACGAGAAGCGGGAGCTCTACGACCGGGCGCTCCAGCGGTGCATGGATCGAGAGCAGGGTTGACCGGAAGGAGACACCGCATGACCCGGATCGCTGGCATCGCAGCAGCGCTGATGTTCCTCTGCACGACGGCGGCGGCGACCGAAGCGCCGGAGCGTGCGGACGTGACCGCGACGACCTGTGCCGAGCTTGCCGAGGGTACGGAGCTCGATCGCGCCTTCTCGCTTCTCTTCTACTACGGCTATCTCGCGGGCCGGGAAGGCATCACCGTCATCGATCCCGACGCGGTGCCCGGACATCTCGAGGCCGTTCGAGACTTCTGCAACGCGAATCCGGATTCCTCGGTCATCGACGCGTTCGTGTCGGCACTCCAGACCTAGCCGATCGCTCTCCGCCGGGGGCAGGCACTCGGACGCGCTGCCTCGCCGACGGGAAGGCTCGAGCGGGCCGAGCAGTGCCTGCCTGTCCCCATCAGGCACGGCGCATTCAATCCAGCTCCTGCACCCCGCCCCCACTGACCGTGAGTACCTGCCCGCTCACCCAGCCTGCGGCGCGTGAGCAGAGATAGAGCGCGGCATAGGCGATGTCCCCGGGCTCCCCGAGCCGACCGAGAGGGGTATGCCTGAGCATGGCGCGCTCGACGTCCGGTGTGAGTACCGAGGCGAGTGCTGCAGTCCGGATCGCCCCCGGGGCGATCGCGTTCACGCGGATGCCGCGGGGACCCAGGTCGAAGGCGATGTTCCGGGTCAGGTGGCTGACCGCAGCCTTGGAGGAGCCGTAGGACGCCATGTCGCGATTCCGGTTCTCGGCTGCCATGGACGAGATGTTGAGGATGCAGCCACTGCCGGAGGCCTCCAGGTAGGGAGCGCAGAGCTGGCAGAGGCGGAAGGTCGAGAAGACGTTGACCCGGAAGGCATGGACGAAGGTGTCCAGCGGCATGTCGAAGGGCTTCGGGCCGCCGCCACCGGCGTTGTTCACCAGTACCGACATGCCCCCGAAGGCGTCGACGGTCGTATTCACCAGCCGTTCGAGATCCGGCTCGCTGGTCACGTCGCAGCCCACGCCGATGGCCTTTCCGCCCTGCTCCACGATCTGCCGTGCGACGGCGCTGGCAGTTTCCCCCTTCAGGTCACCGACCGCGACGGCAGCCCCGGCGCTGGCGAACAGTTCGGCGATCGCCCGACCGATCCCCGCCCCGGCGCCGGTGACGACCGCAACCTGACCCACGAGACCGAACGGTTCCAGAGCAGTACGCATCGCTTCCTCCATTGTCCCGGCGCCGTTGCTCGGCAGAGGACGGTCGCACTCCGGCCGTGGATCGGTACATCGCGACCCCATGCCTTCCCGGCAAGACGATCGTACTCGGCCGCGGACGTTCGTTGCGCTTCCTCCGTGACGAAAGCACCCGGAATGGGCCGTGTTCGCGGAGCCAGGGCCAGGACCGCAGGCCTGTGAAGCGATCGCGGAGCTCCGCGCCCTACGGTCGTCAGGGATCCCTGGACGGGCGCGAGATCGTGACCGGGCCGTCCAGGATCGGGAGCAGTCTTCGATCACGGCCGTAGAGATCCCTGCCGAAGAAGACCGGCTGGCCGGGGCTCGTGCTGGCGGTCAGGTAGACGATGAGCACCGGGAGGGAGGTGGAGAAATGAATGCGCTGCGTTCGCTCGGAGTCGACGGCAGCGACGAGTGCCGCCTCGCTCCACCGTGGTTGGCCGTCCATGGCTGCAAGCCGTGCTGCGAGTTCCAGGGGCTGCTCCACCCGGATGCAGCCTGCACTGAAGGCGCGCTCGGCGCGATCGAAGAGCCCCCGGGACGGTGTGTCGTGGAGAAAGACGAAATGCGGGTTGGGAAAGATGAACTTGATCCGGCCGAGCGCATTCGTGGGCCCGGGTTCCTGGCGGATCGTGTAGGGGAACGACCGGCCAGGAGACCGCCAGTCCACCTGTCCGGGGTCGACCCGATGTCCGGCGCGATCGAGCACGACCATGTTCCGCTCGACGAGGTAGCCCGGATCCCGGCGGATCGCCGGCAGCACGTCCTCACGCAGGATCGTGGGTGGAACGGTCCAGGTCGGATTCCGTTCCAGGTAGCGGAGCTCGCCGCGGAAGACCGGCGTCTGTCGATACTCGCTGCCGACCATCACCCGCGTAGCGAAGACCACCTCGCCGTCCTCGATCAGCGAGAGAGCGAAGCGTGCGATGTTGACGATCACGAGATCGTCGCGATCCTCCAGCTGGAGCCAACGGATCCGTTCCAGGCTCAGACGGAGCTGATCGATGCGGTCCTCGACGGGGATCCGGAGGGCGGCGAGCGTGGTCGGTCCGACCACGCCGTCCGGCTCCAGTGCGTGTCGGAGCTGGAACGTCTCGACGGCGGCGCGCAGCGGTGCGTCGAAGCGCTCACCGTCGTCGAGAGCAGTGGAAGGCAGATCCCCGCTGACCTCCAGCCGTCGGCGGAGGACCCGCACGCGTGGATCGACGTCTCCCTCCCGGAGCGTCGGTCCCTCCGGCACGGCCGGCCATCCCCCCCGCGCCTGGATCTCCCGATGATCTGCCAGCGCCTGCTGCACGGCGCGGTACACGAGCCCTGGTCGCAGGGCCTCGTCGATCTGTCGCTGGAGCGGAACCGGCGATTCGATCGCTTCCTCCAGGGCCCGCACGGGATCCGCCCCGTTCATGAACGCCCGGCGGAAATTGATGTTCGCATCGAAGTGCGCCGGCTCCACCTTCCCGAAGGTCCGATGGAATCCGTAGCGGGCGAAGGATTCCGTCAACAGGATGTCGAGCTCGGCGACCTCCGGGTCCGTGCGATCGGGTCGCGAGAGCAGCGACTCCAGCTGGTCCTCGAGGTAGTCCCGTGGAAGAAGCCCGTGTTCCGGTGCGGTCTCGATGAGCTCGAGCAGCTCCGCGATGCGTCCCTCTTCCGACCAGAGAGGACGGAAGGCACGCGCGGCGTAGAGTTCGGGGAGGAGGGCGCGGGCAGCGATCGGTGCGCCCCCGATCGAGAGTTCGCCCCCGAACTGCAGACGCTCCATGCGTCGCTCGATCTCGTCGGAAACGAGCTCGCTGGCAGCCGGCCGACCGGCACCTGCGCACACTGCGAGCGCGGCGATCACGACGCAGCCGTAGCGCCGCATCCGATCACCCATGCTCGTTCCTGCCCACACGATTCCACCGCCGACGCCGGGGTCGTCGCAGGACCCCCTGGTCGCTCCGGCTGAGAGCCGCTCGCCCCCGGCGTCGATCGAAGGAGAATGCGCCGCCGCTACCAGAGGTACAGGAACCCGAGGCGGAAGGCAGGCTGGTCGACGTCGTAGAAGTAGAAGTCCGGTTGGTCGACGTCGCCTTCGTCGTTGAACTCCGCGCTGAACCAGGTGAAGCCCAGGTTGAAGAGCCAGTGATCGAACGGCTGCCAGTTGACGCTCGTCTCGGCACTCCAGACTCCCTCGGATTCGCCGAAGCCGTAGTCGACACGGTTGCTCCAGGACCATCTCGCTGCGAGCGGCACGGCGTGCGTCATTCCGACGACGAGGTCGGTCCAGTCGTCCTCGGGGTCGAGCGATTCGGTCGCAGTGGTGATGTCCCACTGGTGCTCGATGTAGCGAACTCCACCCAGGACGCCCCAGCGATGGTTGCCGGTGGTGGCGAAGTTGTAGACGACGGTGCTCTCGGCCAGGACGTTGTCCCACTCGTAGTCGACGTCGGCATCGCTGTCCTCGAGCGTGAAGTTGGCCACCCGCAGGTTGATGGTCCAGGGCCCCTTCCTCGCGAACAGGGCTCCACCGATCCCCGACTGGATCAGGTCCATGGTCTCGCTGTTGTCGAGGTCGATGTCGTCGATGACGCCGCCTTGACTGGTCGCGACGCCGATGTCGCCGTCGAGGCTGAAGGAGGAAATGCCGGTGCCGACGCCGAAGCGCCAGCGGTCTTCCTGCTGCGCGAAGGCGCCCTCCGCGCTGAAGAGGCCGATGACGCACAGCGTGGCCAGGAAAGTGGCTCGTGATCGGTTCATGTCATGTCCCCGGTTGGTGATCCATGGATGTTCGGAGCTCCAGGACCCGCGCGCCCAGGACGCCTCCGGCCGGTGCGCGGCACCACGGGGGGCGCATGACCGAGGCGAGGTCGGAGTGGACGGTCGGAGCGTCCAGCTCGATTCCGTCGCCCCTCGAGCGCTACGAGAAGGCTCTCTTCGTCTCGTGGTCCCGGCTTTCGCAGGTCCCGGGTCGGGCGGGCGTTCGCCCGCACCGTCCGGCGCGAGGAAGGTACATGGTCCTTCGCGTCCGCAGGCCCGGCTTCGCCTAAATTGGGTCGCCTCCCGTCGAAAGCGTGCTTCCCTCGTCGGCGGCGTCCGACTTCGCTCCGTTCTCGTTCCCGGCCCGGTTCGGCAACGGCGGTCTCGCAGGAGCAGTGCCCTCGGTGACGCGGTGACCTATCGGACGGAAGCGGCCCGGATGGTCAGATAGTTCACCCAGGCCGAAACCAGTCCGGCGAACACGCCGAGGATGAGGACCGCGCCGAGCAGCGACACGGAGATCGAGCCGAAGATCCGCTGCCAGAACACCGCCACCGTGACGAAGACGCCCAGGGCCAGGAAGCCGTGCTTGAGCGTGAGCAGCAGGAAGGTCGGGAAGAAGGGAGGTTTCGGCTTCTTGACCGTCAGATAGCCGACCGCGGTGAGGATCATCGCGAGGCTGACCGCAAGAGGAACCGCGGCGCCGAACACCGTGTGCTCGTCGTTGGTGATGCCGTCGACCGTGAGGGGAACCGGGGCGTGGTCGGCCAGCAGGAACCACTGGATGGTTCCGTTGATCACCGCGTTGATGACGCCGGAGAGGATCGCGCCCTTCAGGATGCCGGGGTCGGTGGCTGGGGCGAGGGCAGTCGCTTCGGACATCGGGGGATCTCCTGGTGGATTCCTGGGAAGGCAGCGCGCGGTGCGGGTCGGTTCAGCCGATGCGCACGAGCGTGACCAGGGCCAGCGCGCTGCCCGCGGCTGCGAGGCCGTAGCAGACGAGTGCGCTCGCGACGGGACGCACCTGGACGCCGAGATCGTGCATCGAGTGGTGGATCCGGTGCGCGGCGAGCCACAGCGGCAGCGCCACGAGGGGAAGCAGCAGGAGCTTCCCCGGCCAGGGCGCGGCGAGGGCACGCATGCGCCCGTAGGCCAGCGCGTCCTCGCCCAGCAGGTCGTGCGGGCCGAGGAGGCCGGTCACGAGCACCAGGGCCGGCAGGGTCAGGGCCGCGACGACGCCGCCGGCGCCGAAGAGCACCCAGAAGACCGGCTCGTGGGACCTGCGCCGGTTCATGCGGCGGCTGCCGCGGCGTAGAGGATCGCACCGGAGGTCACGATCGCCGCCAGGTACTGGCCGCCCACGAGGGCGCTCGCCGGAACGGGGCGACCGCCCAGCCGCATGGGCGGCATGGTCTTCGGGGACACCGCGAACCAGGTCACCGTGTGCCAGCAGGCGGCGACGAACACGACGAGATGGAAGAGCACGGCGAGCGGGTGGCGCATGGTCGCGAGCCAGGTGCTCCAGGCGTCCGGGCCGTCCGCCAGGGCGGTCAGGGCCCAGAGCAGGACGACGGCGTAGGCGCCGACGAAGACGCTGGTGCCCTCGCGGACCATGTAGAGGAAGTGGTGGGGATTGCGCCGCCACCAGCCCGCCATGGGGCGTACGTAGGGGCGGCGCCGGCTCACGGCCGGCCCCGCGGCGTGAGGAAGCGCAGGAAGTAGTCCTTCGCGCTCTCGATCTTGTTCCGGTTGATGGCCAGCGCCGGATCGACGGCCTTCGGACACACCTCCGAGCAATGGCCGACGAGGGTGCAGCCCCAGACGCCCTCCTCGGCGTCGAGGAGTTCCATGCGCGCTGCCTTCCCGGCGTCGCGACTGTCCTCGTTGTAGCGGTGCACGAGCGAGAGCACCGCCGGGCCCGTGAAGTCGGGGTCGAGGCCGTACTGCGGGCAGGCCGCGTAGCAGAGCAGGCAGTTGATGCAGTGCGAGAACTGCGAGAAGCGCTCGAGCTCCGCGGGCGTCTGGCGACGCGGACCCTCGGCGGGATCCAGCGTCTGCGCGGGCACGAGCCAGGTGCCGGCGCCCTGCAGCTTGTCCAGGAAGTCGTGCTGATCGATCGCCAGATCCCGCTCGATCGGGAAATGCGCCAGGGGCTCGACGCGCACGCGGGCGCCGTAGTCGCGCAGGAACACCTGGCAGCCGAGCTTCGGCTCGCCGTCGACCATCACGCCGCAGCTGCCGCACACGGCCATGCGACAGGACCAGCGGAAGCTCAGGGAACCGTCGATCCGGTCCTTCACGTAGCGGAGCCCGTCGAGCAACGAGCTGTCGTGGTGCACGGGCACTTCGAAGCTCTCGAAGCGTGGCGCCTCGCCCCGTTCCGGATGGTAGCGGAGGATCTCCATGTGGATCGTGCGCGTGCTCATCGCGCTACTGCCCTGCCTGCGGCCGCTTCGCCGCCGTAGACGCGATCGCGCGGCGGCGAGGTCGTGATGTTCACCGGCTGGTAGCGGAGCTCGGGCGCCGCACCGGCGCGGAAGTGCGCCAGGGTGTGTGCGAGCCAGCGCTCGTCGTCGCGGCGCTCGAAGCCGTCGATGCGCTGGTGGGCGCCTCGCGACTCCTGCCGCGCCAGAGCGGAATGCGCCATCGCCTCCGCGACGTCGAGCATGAAGCCGAGCTCCAGCAGGGAGAGCCACTCGGTGTTGAAGGCGCGGGACCGGTCGTCGAGGGAGACGGCCCCGAGCCGATCGTGGAGCTCGCGCAGGCGCGCGCAGGCGCGGCCCATGCCGTCGCCGTCGCGGTAGATGCCGACCCCTTCCTCCATGGCGTCCATCATCGCGTCGCGCACGTCGGCCAGGCGCTCGCCCCCGGCCTTGCGAGCCAGCGGTGCCAGCGCGGCGGCCTCGATGGCGCGCACCCGGTCGACCACCGTGCCCGCCGCGGCATCCGGGGCTTCTCGGGCATGGCGCGCCGCCTCCTGGCCGGCGAGCCGACCGAACACGGACAGCTCCGCGAGGGAGTTGGAGCCGAGTCGGTTCGCCCCGTGGATGCCCACGCTCGCGCACTCGCCGCAGGCGAACAGGCCCTCGACCTCCGTCGCCGTGTGCACGTCCGTGAGGATGCCCCCCATGGTGTAGTGCACCGCCGGACGCACGGGAACGGGCTCGCGGGCCGGGTCGATGCCCATGAAGGTGTGCGCCAGCTCGACGATCTGCGGCAGTCGTTCCCGCAGCCGCGTTTCGCCCAGGTGACGCAGGTCCAGGAGCACGGCGGGTCCCCCGGGCGTCTCCACGGTCCGACCGGCCCGTTCCTCGTGCCAGAACGCCTGGCTCAGCCGATCCCGCGGGCCCAGTTCCATGGCCTTCTTGCGCGGCCAGGGATCCGGGGGGCCGAGCCCGTAGTCCTGCAGGTAGCGGCGTCCCTCGGCGTTGTAGAGCAGGCCGCCCTCGCCGCGGCAGCCCTCGGTCATGAGGATGCCCGTCCCCGGCAGGGTGGTCGGATGCCACTGCACGAACTCCATGTCGCGCAGGGCCACGCCGTTGCGGTAGGCCATGCCCATGCCGTCGCCGGTGACGATGCCGGCGTTGGTGTTCTGGCGGTACACGCGCCCGGCGCCGCCGGTCGCGAGCACCACGGAGCGCGCCCGCACGAAGCGAAGCTCTCCGTCGGCGATGTCCACCACGACCACGCCATGGCAGCGCCCGTCCCGGACCACGAGATCGACGCAGAAGTGCTCGTCGAGGCGCTGGATGCCGGGGTGCGCGAGGGACGTCTGGAAGAGCGTGTGCAGGATGTGGAAACCGGTGCGGTCCGCGGCGAACCAGGTCCGCTCGTTCTTCATGCCGCCGAAGGCACGGACGTTCACGGTGCCGTCGTCGCGGCGACTCCAGGGACAGCCCCAGTGCTCCAGGCGCGTCATCTCCTCCGTGCAGCGCTCCACGAAGAACTGCACGGCGTCCTGGTCGCAGAGCCAGTCCCCGCCCGACACGGTGTCGTCGAAATGGTGGGCGAGGCTGTCGTCGTCGAGGACGACGCCGGCGGAGCCGCCCTCGGCGGCCACCGTGTGGCTGCGCATTGGCAGGACCTTCGACACCAGCACGATGCGCGGAGCGGGGGCGAGCTCGGCGGCGGCGATCGCCGCGCTGAGACCGGCACCGCCACCGCCGACGACCACGACGTCCGTGTCCAGTACGTCCACTGACTCGTCCTCTGCGCCGGGCTCGATCCGGACTCCGTGCACCGAGACGAACGGTAGCCGAGGCTCCGGAACCGGTCGGGATGGCTCGCGACCGACCGCGACGAGTCTGACGACTCGGCAGGAGGCGGACAATCGACGCGCCCGCGGTTTTCGCCGCCCTTCGCCCACATTGGGCGCGTTCGTGGGCCGTTCCCCGGGAAAAGCCCACTTTGGGCGGACACCGTGTTGCCAACGCTCCGGCCGGGACGCCAAGGTCACGCCGGTTCGGGGAGCGGGCGCTGGAGGCCGTGCGTTCGGCGACAGCGCGAGCGCGCTTCCCGCGGGGGGCTCGCGCGCATGGCGCCGCATGGGTCGGTCACGTACCAGTCGCAGGGCGATGCGCCCGGGGTCGGCGCGCGCCGGCGAGGGGTCGTCCGTCGCACGGCGCAGCCTCGCCGTGATCCGCGGGGGTACGAGGCATGATCCTCCAGCTGGCCATTCTCCTCGGCTGCATCGTGCTCGGCGCGCGCCTCGGCGGCATCGCCCTGGGGACCATGGGCGGGCTCGGTCTCGTCTGCTTCACGCTCGTGCTCGGCATGCCTCCGGGGCAGCCGCCGGCGACCGTGCTCGGGATGATCCTGGCGGTGATCACGGCCCTGGCGATGATGGAAGCCGCCGGGGGCCTGACCTTCCTCGTCGACGTCGCGGAACGGCTGCTGCGGAGACATCCGGGGCGCATCACCTTCCTCGCGCCGCTCGTGACCTACCTCCTGATCTTCGCGGCCGGAACCCAGCACGTCATCTATTCGCTCCTCCCCGTCATCGCGGAGGTCTCGCGGACCGCCGGCGTCCGCCCGGAGCGCCCCCTGTCCATGAGCGTGATCGCGGCGCAGCACGGGCTCGTCGCGTCTCCCGTGTCCGCCGTGACCGTCGCGCTCCTCGGCGCGCTCGCGGTGCTCGGCGTGGACCTGATCCGCGTGCTCGCCGTGATGATTCCCGCGACGCTGGTGGGGGTTCTCGCGGGGATCCTGTCCGTCCACCGCCGCGGCGTTCCCCTCGAGGAGGATCCGGTCTACCGCGCCCGCCTCGAGGACGGCGCCGTGGCCTCTCCGGACACCGGCGCTGCGCTCGAGGGCGAGGCGCGCCGTCGGGGTGCGGGGGCCTGCGCCGTGTTTCTCGGTGCCGTGGCGCTGGTGGTGCTGCTCGGCCTGGCGCCCTCGCTGCGGCCGTCCTACGGCGTGCTCGTCGACGGCGAGCTGGTGTCGTCCCAACTCACCATGGCGCAGTCGCTGATGATCGTGATGCTCGCCGCCGCGGGGGTCATCACGCTCGCGTTCCGGGCGAGCCCCGCCACCGCCGTCGCCGGGGACCTCATGCGCGGGGGGCTGGTCGCCATCATCTCGATCCTCGGGGTGTCCTGGCTGGGGTCGTCCTTCTTCACGGCCAACGAGACCACCATCGTCGAGGGGATCTCGGCCTTCGTCGCGACGGCGCCCTGGGTCTACGCGGTGGGCTTGTTCACGCTCTCGATCCTCCTCTTCAGCCAGGCAGCGACGATCGTGATCCTGGCCCCCGTCGGGATCGCCCTCGGCATGCCCGCCTCGCTCCTGATCGGTCTGCATCCGGCAGTGAACGGGAACTTCTTCCTGCCCACCTACGGAACCGTGCTGGCGGCGGTCTCCTTCGATCAGACCGGAACCACGCGGATCGGTCGCTGGCTCCTGAACCACAGTTTCATGCGTCCCGGCCTGGTGACCACGGGCACCGCCACGCTCGTCGCGGTGCTCCTGGCCGGAATCCTCGTCGATTGAAGCGGAGTGAAACCATGAAGCCCCTGCTCGCTCTCACGGCGGTCACCGCCTTCACCCTGGCCGTCGCCGCTCCCGGCCGGGCCGCCCCCGCGGGCGAGGCCGTGCGCATGGAGCACGATCTTCTCGGTGACAAGGCCGTGCCGGCCGATGCGCTCTACGGCGTGCAGACGGCGCGTGCGCTGGAGAACTTCCGGATCTCCGAGCAGACGCTCGGGGACTATCCGGAGCTGGTGGACGGGTTCGTGCGCACGAAGATCGCCGCGGCGAGGGCGAACGCCGAGGTGGGGGCGCTGGCGCCGGAGGTGCGGGACGCGATCGTCGCCGGCGGGGAGGCGATCCTCGCGGGCCGCTACCGGGATCAGTTCCTCGTCGATCCCTACCAGGGCGGCGCCGGGACGTCGACCAACATGAACGTCAACGAGGTCCTCGCGAACGCGGCGCTCCTCGAGACCGGTCGCTCGCTCGGGGCGTACGACGTGGTGTCACCGCTGGACCACGTGAACCGGTCGCAGTCGACGAACGACAGCTATCCCACGGCGCTCAAGGTCGCCATCGCCAGCAACAACGACACGATGCTCGCCGAGCTGGAGCGGCTCGTGGCCGCCCTCCGCTCCAGGGGGGACGAGTACCTCGACGTCGTGAAGATGGGGCGCACGGAGATGCAGGACGCCGTGCCCATGACCCTGGGCCAGGAGTTCCATGCCTTCGCCTCGGCGCTGGAGAGCGAGATCGCCATCGTTCGTGCCTACGAGGCGCCGCTCTTCTCCATCAACATGGGCGGAACGGCCATCGGCACCGGGCTGAACGCGCCGGAGGGGTACGCGGAACGCACGGCGGCCCATCTCGCGGAACTGACGGGCAAGCCCTTCGCCCCCGCCCCGGACCTGATCGCGGCGACCTGGGACCAGCAGGCGTTCCTCTCGGCGTCCGCGGCGACGCGGTCCGTGGCCGTGAAGCTCTCCAAGATCGCCAGCGACCTCATGCTGCTCTCCTCCGGACCGCGCGCCGGCTTCGGAGAGATCAACCTCCCGCCCATGCAGCCGGGGTCCTCGATCATGCCGGGCAAGGTCAATCCGGTGATCCTGGAGCTCACCAACATCGTCGCCTTCCGGGTGATTGGCAACGACCTGTCCGTGGTTCTCGCGGCGCGCAACGGACAGCTCCAGCTCAACGCCTACGAGCCCCTCGAGGCGCTCGCGATCCTCGAATCGCAACGCATCCTGACGCGAGCCATGCGCACCCTGCGCGAACGCTGCATCGAGGGGATCACCGTCAACCGGGACACGCTCGCGGGCTACATCGAGCGGACCGTGGGCATCGTCACGGCGCTCGTGCCCGTGCTCGGCTACGAGCGCTCCACGGAGCTCGCCAAGCGGGCCTACGAGACCGACCGCGGCATCCTCGAACTGCTGCGGGAGGAGCGGATCCTCACCGACGCACAGATCGAGGAACTCCTGGATCCGGAGAAGCTCACGGGGCTCGACCGTGAGCAGTACCGATCGGCCACGCAACGCTGAGGAGGCGACGACCATGAGATCCCTGCGACATCGCGCCCTGACCGTCCTGCTCTCGGTGTTCCTCGCGCCGCCCCTCGCGTCCTCGGCGGAGCAGCCGTCCGTCGTGATCCTCGCGACCGGCGGAACGATCGCCGGCGCCGCCGAGACCCGGACCCAGGCGGGCTACAGCTCCGGCCAGCTCGGCGTCGACGCCCTCCTCGCGGCCGTGCCCGGACTCGGCGAGCTCGCCGAGCTCTCCGGAGAGCAGCTCTCCAACGTCGGCAGCCAGGACATGTCCGACGCGATCTGGCTCCGGCTCGCTGCCCGCGTGAACGAGCTGCTGGCCCGGCGCGACGTCGACGGCGTGGTGATCACCCACGGTACGGACACGCTCGAGGAGACGGCCTACTTCCTGAACCTGACGGTCCACAGCCGCAAGCCCGTGGTCCTGACGGCGGCCATGCGCCCGGCCACGGCGGTGTCCGCGGACGGTCCGCTGAATCTCTACAACGCGGTGGCGGTGGCGGCCGACCCCGAGGCCGCAGGGCGCGGGGTGATGGTGGTGGTGAACGACGACGTGCTCGGCGCCCGCGCCTTCACCAAGACCCACACCACCGACCTGCAGACCTTCTCGGCGGGCGAGGCCGGCCTGCTCGGCGCGACCCTCTACGGCGAGAACCGGTGGTTCCGCACGCCCTGGCGGACCCATACGGAGGAGAGCCCGTTCTCCGTGAAGGGGGCGGAATCCCTGCCTCGGGTGGACGTCCTCTACATGACGGCGGACGCGTCCGCGGATCTGGTGAACGCCGCCGTGGAAGCGGGTGCGCGCGGGCTCGTCATCGCCGGCGTCGGCAACGGCAACATGCCCGCGCCGGTGCTCGAGGCAGTCCAGCGGGCCGTCGCGGAGGGCGTGGTGGTGGTGCGCGCCAGTCGCGTGACCGGCGGCTTCGTCGGTCGCAACGTCGAGGTCGACGACGACGCCCTCGGCACCGTCGCCGCCGGGGAGCTCAATCCCCCACGCGCGCGCGTCCTGCTCAAGCTCGCGCTGCGGGAGACCCGCGACGCGGCGCGGATCCAGACCTACTTCTTCAACCACTGACGCGCCGGGTTCTCCGGGCAGAACCGATCGAAGGGAGAGGGTGATGAGGGGAACACTCGTGGGGCCGTTGCTGCCGCTCGCGCTTCTCGTCGCGGCACCATCCTATGCGGCGAACGAGGAAGAAGCGCGGATCCGTGCGCTCGAGGCCCGCATCGAGCGGCAGCAGGAGATGCTCGAGGCCATGCAGCGCGAGCTGGAGGCGATCCGCTCCCTGCCGCCGCCGGCGCCCGTGCCCCTGGAGGACCTGGGGCCCCGGGCCGACGCGCCGCCGGTGGTGCAGGCCCGCCCGATTCCCGGCGACGACGGGCTGTCCGTGAACGTCTACGGCTTCGCCATGGCGGACGCCATCTACGACTTCAAGCGGGTCGATCCGAACTGGGAGGACACGCTCCGCGTCAGCACCATTCCCACGCGCGGCGAGCCGTTCGGCGAGGACGGCAACTTCCGTACGTCGGTCCGCCAGTCCCGCTTCGGGGTCCGCGGCTCCTATGGAGACGAGATCAGCTTCCTGCTGGAAGGGGAACTCTACGGGGTCGGCGTGGATGCGGGTCAGACGACCTTCCGCCTGCGGCACGCCTGGGGCACCTGGAAGCGCTTCGGCATCGGCCAGTACTGGTCGAACTTCATGGACATCGACATCTTCCCCAACACGATCGACTACTGGGGCCCGACCGGCATGGTGTTCTGGCGCAACCAGCAGCTGCGCTACAGCTTCCCCCTGGGCGAGGACGAGTTGTCCTTCAGCCTCGAGGACCCGGACACGGCGGTCTCCATCGGCAAGTTCCGCAACTTCGACCTCTGCAGCCTGCCCGACGCCCCACCGGGCTGCGAGGGAGGTGCCTCGACGGCCGCAGATCTCTTCCAGGCCCACAACGAGGTGCCGGACGTCACCGTGCGCTATCGGAACAACGGGGACTTCGGGCACTACCAGTTGGCCGCGATCTTCCGCGAACTGGGCTTCGAGCAGCTCGATACGGGGGCCAACGGGGAAGAGTTCGGCTGGGGCGTCAACGCCAGTACGTCGCTGCGCGCGCTGGACCGGGACCGCCTGAAGCTGCAGCTCGCCTATGGAGAAGGCATCGGCAACTACCTCAACGATGCCGTGCAGGACATCGCCCCCGACTCGGCGGATCCGGTGACGGCTCGCGCGGCCTCCGTGAGTGTCCTCGCGCTCAGCGCCTACTACGACCACTACTGGAGCCCGCGCTGGTCCTCGTCCGTCGGCTGGTCCCTCCTCGATCTCGACGAGGAGGCCGGCATGGCGGACGGCGAGTTCAGCCGCGGTCAGATCGCGCAGCTCAATCTGCTGCACTACCCGCGCGAGAACCTCATGCTCGGCACCGAGTTCATCTGGGGCCAGCGGGAGGACGTGGACGGCGCCACCGGCGAGGACTACCGCGTGCAGTTCTCCCTGAAGGTGAACTTCGACTCGGGGGATCTTGCGAACCGCTTCCTGCCCGACTGAGCCATTGCGCAGGAAGCCGTCGCCGCACGGCACGCGGGCCGGCACCGCGCGCGGCGTTCAGGACTCCAGTTCAGCGGCCCTCCGCCCCTCGACGCGACGGCGAAAGGCGCGCATCACCAGGCCGTGGGCGACGGCCTGGGTCAGGTGGTAGAGGTTCCAGGGCAGCAGCGGTTCGTAGTCGTGGATGGCGACGATGGTGTAGCGGCCATGCGCCACGTCCCGGAACTCCATGCGTCCGCGGCTCCCAGGGCGCCTCGCCGCGAGCACACCTCCGGTGATGAAGTACAGGCGCCGGTCGGGACCGCTGTGATCCGGGGCAAGGCTCAGTTCCAGGAGCCGGAGACGCGGGAAGCGGAGCATGATCGAGACGGAGCCCTCGTCGGGGTCGGTCTCGCAGACGACGAACGGCCGCAGCAAGCGGGAGAGCCATCGGAAGTAGGTCTCCGCCAGCCAGCGGGCATTGCGGTCGGGCGGGCAGCGATAGCGCTGGATCGAGCGCACGGTGCGCGCCTTCCGCAGCCAGGCGTCGTCCTCCCGGCGCAGCGTTCGGCGGAGCGCTTCGCGATCCCGTACGGGAGCGGTCGCGCCGGCGCCGAGGGCGTCCCGAAGGGGCGTCGCCGGTGGCTGCTGCAGGAAACGCTGCACCGGATTGTCGTCCGCGATCGAATCGCAGGAGAGGTCGTCGACGAACGCGCGCACGAGGGCGGGATGGCTCGCGGGACTGACGCAGCGCAGTGCGATGGCGTAGAGCGGAGCGGGCAGGGATCGCAGGGTGACGATCCGGGGCCGCCGTCCGAATGCTTCCGCGACGCGGGAGAGCAGCTGCGGGACGTCCATGAGCTCGGGGCCGCCGATCGAGAAGCGCCCGTGATGGGTGGCGGTGTTTCCCAGGCAGTAGTCGACGGCGCGGGCGACGTCGGTTGCCGCGATCGGCTGCCTCCGGTGTGACGCCCAACCGGGAACGGGCACCAGGGGCAGGCGGACCACGGTGTCGCGCAACAGGCGGAGCATGGTGCCTCCCGGCGCGACGATCAGGCCTGCGTGGAGCACCGTCACCGGCACGCCGTGGGCAGCCAGGGCCTCGACGACGTCGCCCCGGGGCCCACGGTCGGCCGAGCGGGAACCGTCGCAGCGACGGGGCCCCTGCAGGCAGACGATCTGCTCGACGCCATGGTGCGCCGCAGCGCCGGCGAAGGTGTCTGCCAGGAGGAGGTCCAGGTCGTCGCTCCGGAGCTGATCCAGGCGTGCGCTGGGCAGCCGGGCGTGTACCAGGTAGACGAGGAACCGTACGCCGGTGAGTGCGGCGGCCAGATCGCTACGGGCCAGGAAGTCGCAATGCCGCCAGCGGACCGGGAGCTCGGGATCCCCCACGCGGGCCCGGGCCGGAGAGCGGGTGAGTGCCACGACGTCGTGCCGCATCGCCAGCGCGCGCAGCACTTCCTGACCGATGTGGCCGCTGGCGCCGGCCAGCGCCACCCGCGCGCGGGAAGCAGCGATGATCCCGACCTCCCTTTCCTCAACCCTGGAGCCGTTCCAGGATCGCTCCGTCGACGACGTAGCGCCTGATTCCCGCTGTGACGCTCGTCCTCCTCACGACCCGAGCGCCCGCGCAGCGCGCGCTCGGGCGACGAGCAACAGGAGCAGGTTGATCACGGCGGCGGCGACCGATGCCCAGATCACCCGATCGAGCAGCCCCTCGGCCTTCAGGAGCCATTGCTCACGCTCCTCCGCGATGCGCTGGCGGACCCGGATCATGAGCTCGTCGATCGGTTGCATGATCGCGTGCTTGGCGCGGAGGTAGTCGACGGAGAAGAGCGCGTCGATCGCTGCTTCCGGCCGCTCCTCCTCGACCGCCTGGAAGGCGGAGAGCTCCACCTGCGCGAGGCCTTCGGAGTTGTCCTCCGCCTGCTGGAGCAGCTCGAGTTCCCCCGCCGTGAAGGGCAGCGCCTCGAGGAGGTTCCGCAGGGAGCGCGGGTAGAGGAGCGGATGGGCGTTGGAGCGGTAGGGCTCGATCAGGTCCCAGTAGACGCTCTCGTAGTCCTTCGGGCGCAGGGCCTGACCGCGCCGGATGTCGAGGACCTGCTGGTAGATCTCCTTCCAGGCCGGATCTCCCGTGACCGCGTAGCTCCGTGCGAAGCGGGAGAGGTAGTCGGAGCTCTGGCGGAGCGTATAGGTCCCGAGCAGCATGGCCGTGGCCTGCTCGTCGCGCTCGATCGCTGCCTCGACGCCTCGCCGCAGTTCGAACACGGCCTGGGCCAGCACGCCGATCACCGCCAGCTCCAGGAACACCGTCGCCAGGAGGAACAGGGAGGGTCTGCGTCTGCGTGTTCCGGAACCGCTCACGTCCGTCTAGTCCCTGCGGATGACGGCGCGCTGTACGCCGGCCGCCTCCAGCGTCGACAGAACCTGGGCCATGAGACGGTGCTTTTCATAGAGAAACTCGTCGTAGTTGGTGGTCTTCACGTAGAAGGAGAGCTCCATGTCGACGGCGTAGAGGCTCACGGTGGCCAGCCCCACACGCACGTTCTCCTCGGAGACCATGGGATCGGCGAGCAGCTCCCCGCGGATGCGTTCGCGGAGCGCGCGGATGGCGTCGACGGAGGCGTCGTGGGAGACGTGGATCGTCTCGAGGACGCGGATCTTGCGGCGCTGGGAGAGATTCACGACGCGATCGGTCGTGATCGAGCTGTTGGGGATGGTCACGGAGGTGTCGTCGACCGGGCGGAGCCGCGTGGATCGCAGACCCACCTTCTCCACCGTGCCCATGATGTCGCCGACGCTGATGAAATCGCCGCGCGTGAAGGGGCGGTCGCTCGCGATGATGGCCGAGCCGAAGAGATTGGCCAGCAGGTCCCGGGACGCGATGGCGAGCGCGAGCCCACTCACGCCGATCCCGGCGACGACCGTCTGATAGGGCAGGCCGAATACGTCGGCGACGGCGACCGCCGCGCCGACCACCAGAAGAATCTTGGCGAGGCCCGACGCCAGCGTGACGGCCACGTCGTCGGCCGTGGTCTCCGTCTGCCTGGCCAGACCGTGAAGCCCGCGGGTCGCCGCATCCACGGCTCGGTAGAGCTGCCAGGTGACGCCGACGATCACGAGGAGCCAGCCGGCGGCGTAGAGCGGACCGGAGATCCGGTCCGACAGGCCCAGCGTCGTCGAGGCGAGGATCCAGATCCCACCCACGACGAGCAGTCGGAGCACCAGCGTGTAGCGTACCCGGATCGTCCCGGCGCTCAGCTCCGTCACGACGCCCAGGCCGGCCTCGATGCGCCGCATGAGCAGATGGAGCGCCACGGGGAGGACGGCGGCGAACAGGAGGAGGCCGAGCCACTGCCAGAGTTCGACGCCCCTGACGACCTCGGTGAGCGTCGGGGACAGGGCATAGGCCAGGGCGCGCGCGCGGAAGTAGGGATTGTCCACGCGCGGGTTCCGGACGTTGTCGAAGACCACCGGGACCGTGCGCAGCGCATCGTGCAGCTTCTTGGCGGAGGCGACGGTCCCGACGTCGAACTGCCAGCGCGTGCGGCCGTCCGCGTCGACGGTCGGTGCCAGCACGATGTCCCCGACGGCGTGCTGGTAGAAGCGGAAGGGGTGTTCGCGCTGCGGATCGTCCGGTACTTCCTGCAGGGTCAGACGCCCGATCCGGTTGAGATTGCCGGCAAGGAACGTCGCCACGACGGGCAGGCGCCACTCCCGCAGCTTCTCGCTCACGGCCGAGAAGTCGAGGGTGCGGCGGACGAGCTCGGCCCCCCCGTCGTCCCAGCGCTCCATGCCCTCCACGAAGGCCTCGACCGCGTCCCGGGGGCTCGCGAGCTCGAGATGGCGGCTCGGATTCACCTGCCGGATGCCGCGGGCCTTCAGCATGCGCTCCAGCAGGAGCTCCAGTTCCTGGGCCTCCGGCGCCTCGATGCGCCAGAGCTCGAAGAGATCCCGACGGAAGGTGAGGGTCACGCTCTCGTCGGTTCCGGCCTGTTCGAAGCGGTGCCGGAAGAGTGGCGCGGCCGCGAGGGCCGCGCCCCCGCTGGCCGGACGCACCTCGAAGACGCGGAAGGTGGTCTGGGCGAGTACGTCGTAGAGCAGCCGCGCCCGCCGGGAGCGCTCGGCGAAGCCCGGATCACCGGAGAAGTGCAGCGTGGAGAACATCGCCTGGAGGCCGGAGATCTCCCCCTTGCGGAACGCGCGGCCCGCCGAAAGGAACGAGCGGACCGTACGACCGGGATCCCGCAGGTCGATCGCGAGGACGCCGATGTCGTCCTCCTCGATGCGGCGGCCGTTCCACCATTCGCCGGATCCGATGGACCCGGAGAAGTACTTGCCGTCGGCCGTGAGTGCGAACAGGAAGCTGCCGTCTCCGTTGGGGGAGTGCCAGGTGCCCCGGAGGACGCCGTCCTCCGCAGTGCCCTCGAGCTGGCCGTTGTAGGGGAAGTAGGTCCCCACGACCTGGTCCCCGTCCTGCCGGAGGCTCAGGTACGCGTCCTCGCCGACGCTGTAGGCCTCCCAGTAGCCCTCCCAGGGCCCCTCGGCGCCCGCAGAGCGAGACGCCAGCAGCAGTATCGCGAGGACTGCGCCGGTCAGGAGCCGGGCCTGCTTCATCCCCCCGCCAGGGCCTGGTGCACGGAAGAACGACACTCAGGGCCCGGAGCGACCGCTCGCGGAAGCGGGAAAGTCTTCGAACACCGTGGAGATGGCCCCTTCCAGCGCCTCCCGCAGCTCTGCCGGCCCCCCGGTGGACGGTGGCCCCATGACCACGGCTTCCCAGACCAGTCGAGACTCGGCGACGTCGACCAGGTCCACCAGGAGGCTGCCCTCGGGGTACTCCCGAAACTCCGTCGGCTGCAGGAAGTAGCGATTCCCGGCTCGACCCCGGATGCCGTAGACGTCGTCCTGCACGAACACGGGGCCCGGTACGGCGCGCCAGCGTGACTCCAGCCGCGCGTTGAAGTTGATCCGCAGGTCGGGATCGACGTCGTCGTGGCGCAGCCCCCGCGCCTCCAGTTCGCGGATCGTGGCGGTGCGGAGCGCTTCGGAGACCAGCGAGCGATAGCCTGCGTGGTCCGTGCCGAGTCGCTCGAAGAATCCGAAGCGCTCGTAGCGGGCCAGATCCACGTCCGGCGCCGTGTGAATGGACACGCGGGGCGACGTCGCGCAGGCCGTCGTGAGTACCAGCGTCGCGAGCGCGAGGCAGAGACGTCCGGATCCGTTCATGAGGCTCTCCGTGTACGCTCCAGGGCGATGGGCGATCGCGGGGCCGAGCCCGCTTCGCCCCGAATCGGGCGCGCAGGGTCGCCGCGACGACGCCCCCTCCCTAGGATTCCGTCTCGCCCTTCCGTGTGCCGGCGTGCTCCCGAGGAATCACGATGCATTCGAGACCGTTCACCTTTCTCTTCGGGCTGACGATCGCGGTCTACGTGCTCCAGGCGGCGGTGCCCGTCCCGCTCCTCGGCAAGCTCTCGACCCTCGCCTGGCTCTACGCGATCTGGCTCGCCCTGGCCGCGAACGGCGCGAGCACGGCGCTCCGCACCGCGCTCGTCGGCGTGTGGACGGCGACGGTACTCATCCGCCTGTTTCCGATCCCGGGGCTGGAAACGCTGTCCATGGTGGGTGCCCGGGGCCTCGGTACGCTCATGCTCGCGATCTGTGTGGTGGGCATCGCCCGCTACGTCCTGTTCCGCGAGCAGGTGACGGGCGACACGCTCTTCGGCGCCGCGGTCGCCTACATCCTCACGGCCTCCGCCTTCGGCCAGCTGTTCACGGGGCTGCACCTGCTGTACGGGAACGCCTTCGTGGTTCCGGAGCACCTGCTCGCTCAGCTCGACGCGAATCCGGATCAGCTCTTCAACTACTTCAGCTTCGTCACGCTCGCGACGCTCGGCTACGGGGAGGTGCTCCCGCTCCATCCGGTCGCGCAGATCCTCGTGTCGATCGAAACGGTCCTCGGACAGCTCTACGTCGCCATCGTGATCGCGTGGCTCGTGGGGAACACGGCCTTCGATCGCACGCGACGGAAGGACGATCACTGAGGCCCGTCCCTCATGAGGAAGTCGTTGAGCACGACGCCGATGCCGAAGCGATTCACCTCCTGGTCGTAGTCCAGCAGGTTCTCGCCGTGGCCGTACCACCACTGGGCGTAGACGCGCAGCGTCTTCGTGACCGGATAGCTCCAGGTCAGCTCCGAACCGAACTCCTCCTTGCCGGGGCGCACCATGAGCGCGAACGTGTGCCGGTTCGGCGCCCAGATCGCCCGGAGATCGCCGTAGCCGAGGAAATCCTCGATGTCCGGGTTTCCGTCGTCCTCCTCGTCCTCCGGCAGCCGGTACCAGAGGCGCCCGATGAACGCGAGGTCCCCGTAGTCGGCGGTGAAGCGCCCCATGACCCGGTTCCAGCTCCGCGACAGGAATTCCGAGCGGCCGTTGGACTCGTGCACGAGAGCGAGGTCCGTGTTCACGATCCGCCCGCCGAAGGGCAGAGCGGGGCCGCCCCGCCGTCGCAGGAACAGCTCCGGCTCGTGGTTGATGTCGCGGAAGGGTGCGGAGGTGATGCCCTGGTCCGCGAAGAGCTGCCACCAGGCGGTCTGCGTGTAGGCGGCGAAGAGCGAGACCTCGCTGCCGAAGAGGTTGCGCGCGATCATGGCCTTCGCGCTGACCTGGTACTTGATCTCCTCCTTCTGGAAGTCGAGGAAGTCCGAGTCCAGCTCCGCGAACAGCGTGTTGTTCGCATCGAAGCTGTCGTTGTACGTGGCCATGAAGTAGGACGGCTGATAGGCCGTGAGGATGAAGGGGCGTCCCTCCACGGCGACCTCGGCCATGCCTCGGACCTCCACGGCCGAAGGTCGTGCGCGACCGGGGCTCGACGCGTCCACGGTCGTGCTGCAGAACTCGCGGATCTCCGCGGCGCTGCGCCCCGGGGCCCCCTGCTGCACCTCTCGTGCGATGCACGCGGCCATGGGGCCGTCGTCACGGGCGGCCTCGAGGGCCCGGATGCAGTCGGTGCGGATCTCCTGCGCGGTCCGCGTGGTCGCGCCTTCCTGCACCGCGCGCACGATGCAGGCCTCCAGGGGCGCGGGATCCGTCTCGGCCACGGCAGGAAATGCGGCGAAGGCCAGGGTCAGTACGATCGTCGGTTTCACGCCTCGATCCCTCGGTTGCGTCGGAACAACAGGCTGTAGAGAACGGGGACGACCCCCAGGGTGAGCACCGTGCCCACCGCGAGGCCCGACATGATCACGATCGCCATGCCGAACCAGAACTCGCCGCCGAGCAGAGCGAGCGGGACGAGTCCGAGGATGGTCGTGAGCGTGGTCATGACGATGGGCCGCATGCGCGCCACGGCGGCTTCCGTGATCGCCGTATCCACGGCCAGGCCGCGCTCCCGCTCCTGATCGATGCGGTCGATGAGCACGATGCCGTTGTTGATGATGATTCCGGCCAGGGAGAACAGGCCGAGCATCGCGACGAAATCGAACCAGGCCCGGAACAGGAGCAGCCCCAGGACCGCGCCGATGAGGATCAGGGGAATCGTCAGACCGACGATGGCCGGCTTGCGGAAGGAGCCGAACTGGAGCACGAGCAGCGCGACGATGCCCGCGAGACAGTGCGGGGCGTACAGGAAGAGCGCGCCGTTCGCTTCCTGGGACGCCTTGATCTCGCCCTCGGTCTCGATCCGGTATCCCTCGGGGAGGGCCAGCCGGTCGAGGACGGGTTCCATCCGCGCGTAGAGGTCCTTGGCGCTGAACGCGAAATGCTTGCCGGCGACCGTGACGGCGCGCTCCTGATCGACGCGCCGGATCTGGCTCGGTTCCACCACACCTTCGAAGTCCGCGACCTGCAGCAGCGGAACGCCCACGCCGCGGCTCGAGGAGAACACCTCCAGCGTGCGCAGCCGGTCCAGGCTTTCCCGATCCTGGGCCTCGGCGCGGAGCACGACGGGAACGACCTTGTCGCCTTCCCGGTAGTCCGTGACCCGAAGGCCGTCGACCTGCATGGACAAGGCCCGGGCGATCTCCTCGGACGTGACGCCGGCCCGGCGTGCACGCTCCTGGTCGACGATCGAACGCACCTTGAGCACCGGGTTCTCCCAGTCGCTGCGCACCCCCATGGTTCCCGGCACGGAACGGAAGACCGACTGCAGTTCCTCGGCCAGGCGCTGGAGCTCGTCCAGCTCGGGCCCGTGGATCCGCAGTTCGACCGTCCCGAGCGGGGCCGGGCCGAGGAAGAGCTCCTCGGTGCGCCCCGTGGCCTCGGGAAGCTCGGCACGCATCCAGCCGTCGACGCGCTCCATCATCTCCTCCACCTGACCGTCGTCCTGCGTCGTGACGATGCCGAAGGCGATGTGGTCCTGCGCGTCGGGGGGCTGGAGGGCGAGGAAGAAGCGCGGGCCACCCGACGCGACGTAGACCACGCTCGAGAGGATCTCCGGATTCCGGTCGTGATCGGTCAGATAGGCCGAGAGCTTTCCGGCCACGTCCACGGTCTCGGTGGTCGCACTCCCCGCCGGCAGGTTCAGGTAGATGACGAACTGGTTGCGCTCGGAAGGCGCCATGTGGCGCTGCTTGACCATGCCGAACAGCGAGAGCGAGCCGACGAGCAGCAGGATCATGGCGACGACGAAGACCAGCCGCGCGCGCAGGAGCAGGCCGAGGAGTTTCCGGTAGATCCCCGACCCCGGCGGCTCCCGGTAGGTCCCCTCCGAGGCGGGCGCGTCGGGCAGGAACCACACGCACATGGCCGGCGTGACCGTCAGCGAGATCAGCCAGGAGGCGAGGAGCGTCAGGGTGATGACGATCGACAGGGCCCGCAGGTACTCGCCCGACGTGTTCTCCGCGAGCATGAGCGGCATGAAGGCGAGGATCGTCGTGAGCGAGGAGGTCAGGAGGGGAACCCCGAGCGTCCGGACCGCCTCGAGGGCCGCATCGCGTCGTGCTGCACCCTTCGCCATGCGCGTCTTGACGTCCTCGACGACGACGATGCCGTTGTCGACGAGCAGCCCGAGGGCGACGATGACCGCGGCGATGGAGACCCGGTGCAGCTCGATGCCCATCAGGTTCATGCCGACGAGCGACGCGAACACCGTGAGCGGAACCATCGCCCCCACGATCAGCCCGGTGCGCAGGCCGAGGAACAGCACGACCACGAGCAGCACGATGCCGATGGTCTGGCCGAGGTTCTCCGTGGCGTCCCAGACCGCGGCCTCCACCAGCTCCGGTTGCCAGGTGACCACGTCGAGCTCGAGACCGAGCGGCAGCTGCTGCCGGAGGGTCCCGAGGCGGGCCTCGATGTCGCGTCCGAGTTCCGAGATGTTGGAGCCGGAGACCATGGAGATCGCGAGCACCACGGCCGGCGCGCCGTCGAAGAGCACCGGTCGTTCCGGCGGGTCGACGTAGCCGCGACGGACGGTGACGAGGTCGCGCAGATAGACGAGGCCGCCCGGCGCCTCGATGGCCAGGTCGCGGATGTCCTCCACGCTCTCGAAGTTGCCCGTGGGCTCGATGACGATGCTCTGGCGCCCGGCCTTCACGGCTCCGCCCGGGAGGACCACGTTCTGGGCGCGCAGCGCGGAGACCACCGCGTCCGGCGTCAGGCCGGTCCGGGTGAGGGCCATGGCGTCCATCTCGAGCCAGACCCGCTCCTCCTGGACGCCGTAGAGGTCGATGCGCGCGACCAGCGGCGCCTTGGCGAGCTCGTCCCGGAGTTCCCGCGCCGCCCAGCGGAGTTCGCGCGCGGAGTAGTCGTCCCCGTGAACGGCCAGCGTGATCACCGCGACCCGCCCGAAGTCGTCGTTCACGAAGGGGCCCTGGGTGCCGTCCGGAAGGGAGGGCGCGATGTCGTCCATCTTGTTGCGGAGGTCCGCCCAGATCGGATCGAGATCGAAGTAGCGGTCGTGGAGCTCGGGCATGATCAGCGCGACGCCGGTCATGGAGACGGACTTGATCTCCTTGACCTCGGGGATCCGCTTGATCTCCTCCTCGAGCGGTCGCGTGATCAGCTGCTCGACGCGCTCGGGACTCATGCCGGGGAACGTGGCCATCACCTGGGCCACGCGGATCGTGATCTCCGGATCCTCCTGCCGGGGCTGACTCAGGTAGGTGCTCGTGCCCGCCGCGATGACGGCCACCACGAGGAGGGCCAGGAAGCGCCCGTTGTCGAGCGCGAAGCGCGCGATCGTCTCCATGGATGCCTTCGCCCGCTCAGAGGTCGGGAAGCCAGAGACGTGCCGGCATCCCGTCGCGCAGGAAGGACACGCCGGCCACCACCACACGGGTGCCTGGCTCGAGGCCCTCGTAGACCTCCACGAGGTTGCCGTTCAGGTCCCCGGCGAGCACCTCCCTGCGCCGGACGGAACCTGCCGCCTCGTCGTAGACGAAGACCGGTGCGCGGCGGAGCGAGGCGCTCCCGGGAGCGTCCTCCGCCTGTCCGGCCGCCTCGGCGCCTGCGGGACCGGACCGATCCCCGAGGGCGATCGCGGAGAGCGGGATGAGCGCGATGGGTCGGCCGCCGTCGCGCTCGAGCTCGAAGGAGACGCGCGCGGAGAGTCCCGGCCGGAGCTCCGCTTCGGCGGCTTCGGTGCGCTCGAGGCGGACCCGCACCGGAAACGCGTTGCCGGCGTCGATCCGGCTGCCGATCTCGGCGACCGTGCCGGGGACCTCCACGTCCGGGAGCGACGGGAAGCGGACCACGACGGCGTCGCCGTAGCTCACGTCGCGGATCATGGATTCGGGAACGAGTACGTCCGCGAGGACGCCCGTCGCACCCTCGAGGGTGAACAGGGTGGCGCCGGCCGGGACCTCCTGGAACGGTTCCACGCTCCGGGAGGCGATCCGACCCGCATAGGGTGCGGCGAGGGCCGTCCGATCGATGTCGCGGCGGGCCCGGTTCACGTCCGCCTCGACCGCCTCCACCCGGGCGCGCGCCGTCTCCAGCTCCGCCGTCGCCTGGTCGAGGGCGGCGCGAGCGATCAGGCGCCGCTCCCAGAGACTCTCCTGGCGCTCGAAGTTGAGTCGGCGTTCTTCCAGCTCCGCCCGCGCGGAGGCGAGCTGGGCGCGCGCCGAGGAGAGGGCGAGCTCGTACACGCGCGGGTCGAGGCGGGCCAGCACCTGACCGGAGCTCACGCTCATGCCTTCCTCGACGAGCACCTCCGAGACCGTGCCCGGGACTGCGAAGCTGAGCTCCGCGGTCTGGGCGGCGGACAGCACCCCGGCGATCTGCCGCTGGCGGGCGCCCGCGAAGTCGCCGACCACGATCGTCTTCACGCTCCGGATCACGTCCGGAGCCTCCGGGACGGGCTCCGCGCAGCCGGTCGTCAGAGCGAGCAGCAACGCGGTCGGCAGTCCGAGGATCCTTCGCCGTGCGGCGCGCCCGACCTCCCTGCAGGTCGGTGAGGCGCGGCCGCTGCAGGAAGGCCCGGGGGAGGGCACGCGGGGACGGGGTCGGGAGGGACGGGCGGATCCGTGCACGTCGAGGTCGCCTCGTGCAGCTTCGGGGAGGATGCAGGACGCGATTCTGGAGAGCAGGGGGCGCACCGGAAAGGAAGCGCGCCCATTCTGGGCGCGCAGCCCCGGCAGGGCGCGGAATCGACGAACGGCGGTGCGGGGGTTCGGCCGGAGCTTGCAAGTCGCCGCCCTTTGGTAAAGCCTAAATTGGGCCGAGTCCGGAGAATGCAGGACGATGTCTGGCCAGAGGAAGGCGGGCACTGGCGCGGATCGCTCTGCGAGACGCTTCGAAATGGACATGGATGCGGCCGATCGCGCGTTCGGGTTGCTCGCGTTCCAGGTCAATCGGCATCTCGTCGATCACATGCTCCGGCTCTCGAGAGCCTTCTCCCTGGGCTTCGAGGAGATCATGCTCTGGGGGGTCCTCTCCCATCAGAACGTGGCGCACCTCCTGCCTCCGGGCGCTGCCCCCGCCTCGGTCCTCGACGAGCACGGAAATCCCCAGGCCCATGGTGGCGCCGCCCTGCGGCCGCTGCGGGTGCGGGATCTCGTCCAGATCACCGGCCTGCCCCGGGAGACGGTCCGGCGCAAGCTGGCGACGCTCGAGCAGCGGGGGCTGGTGAAGAAGCTGGATTCCAGCGGATGGATCATGGTCCGGGAGGCGATCACCGGGGAGACCCGAGCCTTCACCCTCGAGACGGTTCGTCGGCTGCTGGAGACCGCGAACGCCGTTCAGCAGACGCTCGACGCCGCCAGACAAGGGTCCGACTGAGCGATCGGCACCGCGGCTCGCTTCGGAGCCGGCTCGTCGCCTTCCTGTGCACTCCGCCCGATGAGAGCTTCGACCGGTCCCTCCGGGACTCCGGTCGGTCCTCGATCGGCCGCCCAGAATGGGCAGCAGCGGCCCCGGTGCTCGTGAATCCCGAGCGCGGGGCGGGGAAGATGGGACTTCTCCCCGCCTCCTCGTGAGGTCACGCCAGACGAGGCCGCCATGAACACTGCGCTGCACCGTTCCGGCGGGCACGACGGATGGCCGTCCTGGGTCCACGCGTGGGCCGTACTCCTGCTCGTCCTCTTCGTCCGACCGGTGCAGGCCGCCGACTCCGAAGAGCTCACCCCCGTGGCCATCGAGGCGCGGATCCAGCAGCTCGAGACCTCCACGACGCTGCCCGAAGCGTCCCGGGTCTCCGCACTGGAGAGTTACCGCCGCGCCCTGGTCAGCGTGAAGGCCGCGCTGGGCCATCGCGAGCTGGCGCAGCAGTTCCGCGTCGCACGCTCCGAGGCCCCCGCGCAGGCCGGGCAGCTCCTGGAACGGCTCGCCTCCGACCGGGACGCCCTCGTCGACGGGCCGGCACCGGAGCTGGCCGCGGACGCGTCCGCGCAGGAGATCGAGCGGCGCCTGCAGCAGGAACGGAGCAACCTCGCGCTCGCCTCCGCGCGCCTCGCCGAATTGAAGCAGCGCATCGCGGCGGAGCAGGCGCGCCGACCGACCATCCTGACGCGGATCACGGCCGCCTCGCAGGACGCGCGAGGCGTGCTGGAGGAACTCGGTCAGCTGGACGCGAGCGACCAGGATCCCCTCGTCACGGCCCGCCGCTGGGAGACCCAGGCGCGGGCGGCGGCCCTCAATGCGGAGCTCGCCCGCCTCGACGAGGAGCTGCTGAGCCAGCCCGCCCGCCTCGAACTCCTCGAGGCGCAGCGCGAGGAGGCGGCGCTGCAGGTCTCTCGAAGCAGCGCCCTCGTGGACCTGCTCCAGGAGCGGCTCGGAATCCGGAGAACGGAACAGGCCGCCCAGAGCATCGCGGCGGTGGCGAGCCCGCCGGCCTCCGGCGAGGACGACGTGCCCGCCCCCGTGCAAGCGCTCAAGGCGCGCAACGCGGAGCTGGCCCGCGACCTCGTGGCGCTCACGGCCCGGCTGAACGCCGCGACGGCCCGCGCCTCCGAGCTGGTCGCGGAACTCGAGGCGCTGCGTGACCGCTACGCCGATGCCCGGAAGAAGCTCGAGCAGGGGCGGGTCAGTCCGGCCCTGGCCCGCTATCTCACCGACGAGCGCAGGAATCTCCGACGCTTGCGCGAGTCCGGGACCGACACCGCGCGGAGCCGCCGGGAGCTCGACGAGGCCGACCTGCGCGAGGTGCAGCTCGAGGAGGCAGCACGCGAGCTGGAGTCCGTCGAGGCGGTGGCGGCCGGGCTGCTCGCGGAGTTTCCCGTGGAGGAACGGGAAGGGCTGAAGCCGGCGGGGGAGGAGCTGCTGGCGCAGCGGGTCGAGCTGATCGAGCAGCTGGCCGCGCTCAACGCCGACTTCGTGCGTCAGTCCGCGGAACTCGAGTACGTCGGGGACCAGCTCGGTGCACTCGTGGACGAGTACGGTCGCTACCTCGATCGCCGTCTGCTGTGGGTCCGCAGCCAACCCGTCCTGGGCGCCGAGCAGCTGCTCGCCCTGCCGGAGGATTTCGGAGCCTTCCTCGCGCCCGCCCGCTGGAGCGAAGTGGCCCGGGTCTTCTTCCGCCGTTCCCTCGAGTCTCCGCTCCAGCTCACGGCGTATCTCGCGCTCCTGCTCTACTTCTGGAAGCGGCCCTGGCTGCGCCAGCGGCTCGCCCGGACCGCCGCGGGGGTCGGTCGACCGTCCCAGGACACGATCCTGAGCACGGTCACCGCACTCGGGCTGACCCTGCTCATGGCGCTGCCCTGGCCGCTGCTCGCCGTGGTCACCGGCTACGAGCTCTCCTATTCCTCGGCCGCGACCGATGCATCCGCAGCCGTCGGTCGAGGTCTCTTCGCCGTCGCGCCCATGCTCCTCTTCGTCCTCGCGCTCCGGTGTCTCTGCGTCCCCGGTGGGGTCGCCATGGCGCACCTCCGCTGGGCTCCCTCGGCGGTGGAGCGCTTGCGCGGCAATCTCGACCTGCTCGCCGTCTCCGTGCTCGTTCCGGCGTTCGCCATGGCGACCAACGTCCTGCTCACGGAGGCGCTGGTCAGCGGAGCGCTGAATCAGCTGTTCCTGACCGTCCTGGCCCTCGGGCTCACCGTGTTCCTCTTCCGACTCTTCGCCCCGAGGAGCGGGATCGCCTGGGAGCTCCACGGCGAGCACGAAGCGCCCGCCGTGCCTCGCTGGCGGTGGGCGGTCTGTCTCGTGGTCCTCGCCCTTCCCGTGGCCGTCGCCGTCGTCGCGCTCGCCGGCTTCATGTTCTCGGCGGCGACGCTGCTCGGAAAGCTCTTCAACACCGTGTGGCTCGGCTCCGCCCTCCTGCTCGCGCGCGAGGTTCTCCTTCGCTGGCTGCTCGTCGTCCGCCGTCGAATCCTTCTGCAGCAGGCGCTCGAGCGGCGCGCCGCGCGACTCCAGGCCCGGGAGGAGGGTGACGAGGCGCGGGGGACCGACGACGTCGCCGAGGAGGAAGACCGCGTGGACGTCGTCGCGCTCGACGCGGATACCCGGACCCTCGTCAACGTCGGCGCACTGCTCGTCGCGGTGATCGGCGTGGCCAGCATCTGGTCCAGCGTCTTTCCGGCGCTCTCCCAGGTCTTCGACCGGACGCTCTGGGAGTACGTGAGGACCGTCGACGGCGAGACGCGCACGGAACTGGTCACGGCGGGCGACCTGCTGCTGTCGCTCGGGACCCTCGTCATGACCGTGCTGCTGGCGCGCCGCATCCCTTCACTGCTCGAGATCGTGCTCCGCCAGACCCTTCCCATCGCGCCGGGGAGCCGGCTCGCCTTCCTGACCCTCATCCGCTATGCCCTGGTCGGTACGGGCGTGTTCGTCTCGCTCTCGCTCATCGGGATCGACTGGACCAAGCTCCAGTGGCTCGTCGCTGCCCTGGGGGTCGGGATCGGCTTCGGGCTCCAGGAGATCGTCGCCAACTTCATCAGCGGGCTCATCATCCTCATCGAACGCCCGGTGCGGGTCGGGGACGTGGTGACGGTGGGGGAGGTGAGCGGCACGGTCACGCGGGTACAGATCCGGGCCACGACGATCCGGAACTGGGATCAGCAGGAACTCATCGTGCCGAACAAGGAGTTCATCACCGGTCGCGTGCTGAACTGGTCCCTGTCCGACGACGTGCTCCGGATCTTCATCCCCGTGGGCATCGCCTATGGAAGCGACGTCGACAAGGCCTTCGAGATCCTGCTCCGGACCGCACGCGAGCATCCGGAGGTGTTGAAGGACCCCGAACCCTTCGTGACCTTCGAGCGCTTCGGGGACAATGCGCGGGAACTCGCGCTCCGCTGCTACGTCGCCTCGGTGAACGTGTTCCTGTCCACGCAGACCGAGCTCCATCGCACCATCAGCGAGCGCTTCGACGCCGCAGGCGTGACCATCGCGTTCCCGCAGCAGGACGTGCATCTCGATGCGCGCGGGCCGCTCGACGTGCGCCTGCACCCCGCGGGTACGGACCTGCGTGTGTCCGGGCTCCCTCGGGAGGCGACCGCGAGCGGCTGAGCCCCCCACGCCGGGTGGCGGTCTCTCCGGAGGCCGCAAGGGCGCCGCGCCGGCGGCTTCAGCGGGCCGCGACGCGATCCTCCGGGGCGGGGAGGGCCACCGGTTCGAGGCCCCGCTCGCCCAGGCCCAGACGGCCCACCTCGGCGACGCCGCGGCGCACGCCGGGGTTCGGCGCGATCATGAAGAGGTCCCCGTTCGCTCCCGTGAGTTGCCGGCGCACGCCCGCGTCCCGGGCCACCTCGGCGTTGCGCGCGAGATGGCGGGGGGTGCCGTGCGTGGGGATCGCCACGGCTGGCGAGATCCACCGGTACATCGCCGTCAGTTCCTCCTCGCAGGGATGCCCCGAGGCGTGGATCGGCGCGTCGTCGGCGGTGACGACGTGCACGCCGAGGCGCGCGAGGCGCGTCTCGAGCGCCTCGAGGGCGCGCTCGTTCCCCGGGATCACGCGCGAGCTGAACACCGCCGTGTCCCCGGCCTCGAGATCGAGGTCCGGATGGGTGCCGCGCGAGAGCCGGTCCATGGCCGCGTGCGGATCGCCCTGGCTTCCGGTCGCCACCATGAGGATCTCGTGCCGCGGCAGGTAGCCGAGGTCCCGGGAATCCACCAGCTCCGCCTCCGGATGCCAGAGCCCCGCGGCCCGCGCCGCGGCCACCATGTTGCGCAGGGAGCGGCCGAGGATCGCCACGTAGCGTCCCGTCTCCGTGGCCACCCGCGCGAGCGTGTGCAGCCTCGCGACGTTGCTGCCGAAGGAGGTCACGACGACGCGTCCCTCGGCGGCCTCCACGACCCGCCGCAGCCCGGCGTGCAGGGCGGCCTCGGAGACCGAGTGCCCGGGCTCGAGGGCGTTCGTCGAGTCGCAGACCATGGCGTCGATCCCCTCGTCGCCGAGGGCGCGGAAGCGCGCCTCGTCGTAGGGGCGGCCGAGGACCGGGTGGGGGTCGAGCTTCCAGTCCCCGGTGTGGAAGACCGTGCCCGCGGCCGTGCGCAGCACGAGCGCGTGCGCCTCGGGAATCGAGTGCGTGATGGACACCCACTCGACGTCGAAGGGGCCGACGCTGTGGCGCGTGCCGGTCTCCAGCACCGTGACCGGCACCCGGTCGACGAGCCCGTGCTCGGCGAGCTTCCGTTCCAGCACCGCAGCCGTGAAGCGCGTGGTGAAGACGGGGCAGCGCAGCCGCGGCCAGAGGTGAGCGACCGCGCCCACGTGGTCCTCGTGGGCGTGGGTGATCAGCAGACCGGCCAGTTCGTCCCGCCGACGCGTGACGAAGGACGGATCGGCCATCTGCACGTGAGGACCGGGTTCGCCCTCCTTCGCGAAGGTGACGCCGCAATCCACCATGAGCCAGTGTCCGGCATGGCCGTAGAGATTCAGGTTCATGCCGATCTCGCCGGTTCCGCCGAGGGGCAGGAACCAGAGATCCTCCGCGCCCGGGCGCATCAGGAACTGCAGGAGAGCATGGAGCAGCCGGGGCGCTCGCGCGCCCAGTCCGGACGACGGCCGGCCCAGGCCTCGTGCTCGGGGTGCTCGTCGTAGGGGGTGCGCAGCACGTCCAGCAGCTCGCCGATCATGGCGGGATCGCCCTGCTCGGCCCGGTCGATGGCGACCTGGGCGAGGTAGTTGCGCAGCACGAACTTCGGGTTGGCGCGCTGCATGGCGGCGCGCCGCTCCGCCGGATCGCCGGCATCGGCGTGGAAGCGCGCAGCCCAGCGCCGCACCCACGCCGCGAGCTGCTCGAGATGCTTCGGCGGAGGCTCGGCGTAGAAGGCGTCGCGCAGGGGCGCGAGGAGCTCGCCGTCCTCGATGCCGCCCCGGCGCAGGGCGTCCGCGTCCACGGCGCCGAGGCGCCGGTGGAAGATCGTCATGTCCGTCTCCTCCGCGATCAGCAGCCGCTGCATCTCCCGGACGAGCCCGTCGTCCGCGGGATCGAGGCGCGTGAGGCCGAGCTTGGCCGCCATGGTGGCGCGCCAGGCCGCGTCGAAGTCCCGGGAGAAGCCGTCCACCGCCTGCTGCAGCGGGCCGACGTCGCCGATGAGGGGGTAGAGGGCGTTGCCGAGCTGCACGAGGTTCCACATGGCGATCTGCGGCTGCTGCCCGAACCGGTAGCGGCGCCCCATGGCGTCCGTGGTGTTCGGGGTCCAGTCCGGGTCGTAGTCGTCGAGCCAGCCGTAGGGGCCGTAGTCGATGGTCAGGCCGAGGACGGAGAGGTTGTCCGTGTTCATGACCCCGTGGACGAAGCCCACGCGCAGCCACTCGGCGATCATGCGCGCCGTGCGCGCGCCGACCTCCCGGTACCACGCGAGCCAGCGATCGCGGCCGCTGCGGTAGTCCCGGGCGATTGCCGGGAAGTCGGTCTCGATCACGTAGTCGAGGAGCGTACGCAGCGTCTCGTGGTCCTCCCGCGCGGCGAACAGCTCGAAGTTGCCGAAGCGCACGAAGCTCGGGGCCACGCGGCAGACGACCGCGCCCGGCTCGGGGCGCGGGTTGCCGTCGTAGAACATGTCACGCACGACCTCCTCGCCGGTCGTCACGAGGGACAGGGCCCGCGTGGTCGGCACGCCGAGGTGGTGCATGGCCTCGCTGCAGAGGAACTCGCGCACGGAGGAGCGCAGCACCGCGCGGCCGTCGGCCATGCGCGAATAGGGCGTGGGGCCGGCGCCCTTGAGCTGCAGCGTCCAGCGCGTGCCGTCCCCGTCGACCAGCTCGCCGAGGTTGATGGCGCGCCCGTCCCCGAGCTGGCCCGCCCAGTTGCCGAACTGGTGACCGCCGTAGCACATGGCCCAGGGATCCATGCCCGGGAGCAGCCGGTTGCCCGCCATGACCTCCGCGAAGGCCTGCGAGCGGCAGAAGTCCTCGGGCAGGCCGAGGCGCTCGGCCACCTCCCGCGACCAGGCGAGGGTCCGCGGCGCGGCGACGGGCGTCGGCCGCACCCGCGAGAAGCAGGCGCCGTGCACCTGGCGGCGCTCGTTCGTGGTCTCCGGGTCGCCGGGGAGCTCCGCGGTGAAGCGGCTCTCGAAGGCGGGCACACCCGGAAGGCTCGTCTCGGGCAGCTCGAGTCCCGTGGTGCTCATGGGCTGCGTCCTGCGTTGCGGTTCTGCCGTGGCCGCCTACTGTAGCAGCCCGGCCCGGCGGGGCCGTCTGGTACGCTGCGGCGCCCCGAAGCCTCCGGAGTGTCGCCATGCGTCGACCGTGCCTGCTCGTTCTCGTCTGCCTCGCCCTGCTGCTCGCCGGCTGCGCGAACCTCGGACCGAAGTCCGTGCAGGCCGGCCGCGCGGACTACAACACGGTGCTGCGCGACACGGCGGACCAGCAGCTCCTCGAGAACCTCGTCCGGCTGCGCTACCGGGACCGGCCCTTCTTCCTCGAGGTGGCCTCGGTCACGACCCAGTTCTCCTACAACTCGCGGGTCACGCCCCTGCTGAACTTCGAGGGCGCGCTGTCCGACAACGACGTGATCACGGAGCTCGAGGGGGCCTACGCCGAGACGCCGACCATCGCGTACACGCCCCTGCAGGGCGACGCCTTCGCCCGGCGCATCCTCGCGCCCATCTCCCTCGAGTCCTTCGTGCTCCTGGGCCACTCCGGCTGGAGCGCGGCGCGGCTCCTGCGCGTGTGCGTGCAGCGCCTGAACGACGTCCCGAACGCGGTCTCCGCCTCGGGCCCCACGCCGGAGCGGGCGCCCGACTACGAACGGTTCCTCGCCGTGGCGGAGGCGGTGCGCGAGCTGCAGATGCGGGACCAGATCACCTTCGGGGCGGTCCCGGGGGAGAACGGGCCGGAGTTCGCGCTCCTCGTCACCCACGGCGGTGAGAAGACGGAGCCCTACGCCCGGCTCGTGGACGCGCTCGGCCTCGAGCCCGGTCGCACGCTGTTCCGGGTCCAGAACGCGCTGCGCTTCGGCGACGACGACACGGTCAACATCCAGACCCGCTCCATGAACGGGATCCTCTATTTCCTCTCGCATGCCGTGGAGGTGCCGCCGGAGCACCTGGAGCGCGGCTGGGTCACGCGCACCGTGACCGACGGCGGGACGCCCTTCGACTGGCGCGCCCTCACCCGTGAACTGCTCACGATCCATTCCGGGCCGCGGCGGCCCGGCGACGCGAGCGTCGCCACCCGCTACCGCGGCACCTGGTTCTGGATCGCCGACGACGACCTCGACTCGAAGTCGACCTTCTCGCTGCTCATGCAGCTCCTCGCGCTCCAGGCGGGCTCCGCCGACGGCGGGGCGCCGGTGCTGACGCTTCCCGTCGGCGGCTGACGGAGCCCGGAGTCCCGCCTCGAGCCCGCCGGGCACACGGCCTGCGCTCGGCTCGCGGGAGCGAGGTTCGGCCGCAGCGGCAGATCGTCCGGCCTTGCCAGACGGCCGGCGCCTTCGTCGCGGCTGAAGCCGGCTCCCACAGTGGGGTGTCGACGCGCCCTGTGGGAGCAAGCTTCAGCTGCGACTTCGCAGGTGGCCGGCGCGTTCGTCGCGGCTGAAGCCGGCTCCCACAGAGGGGGTGTCGACGCGTCCTGTGGGAGCAAGCTTCAGCTGCGACTTCGCAGGCGGCCGGCGCATTCGTCGCGGCTGAAGCCGGCTCCCACAGTGGGGTGTCGACGCGTCCTGTGGGAGCAAGCTTCAGCTGCGACTTCGCAGACGGTCGGCGCGTTCGTCGCGGCTGAAGCCGGCTCCCACAGTGGGGTGTCGATGCGTCCTGTGGGAGCAAGCTTCAGCTGCGACTTCGCAGGCGGCCGGCGCATTCGTCGCGGCTGAAGCCGGCTCCCACAGTGGGGTGTCGACGCGTC
>JAZBPF010000724.1:0-4198 GCA_036351515.1 Pseudomonadales bacterium
GGGGCCTTCGACGGCTACGTGGAGCAGACCCGCCGCGGGCGCTGGGAACTGCGGCGGCTCCCGGCCGAGGACGACCCCATGCTCACGCGCATCCGCCGCGTGCGCGAGCGGGAGTACCTGTTCATCGACACCCTCGACGAGTACTACGGCCAGTTCCAGCGCGACATGCGCACCTCCTACGACGACTACCGGAAGTTCACCTACGCCGAGGCGGTGAACCTCCGGGAACTGCGCCAGCAGTCCCGGCGCCGGGCCATCGCGGGCCTCGTCGCCGTCGCCGGTGGCCTCGCGGCCATGGCCTCCGACGACAACTACGCCCGCAATGCAGGCTTCGTGGCCATCGCCGGCGGGGCCTACTCCCTCAAGAGCGCCTTCGACAAGAACGCCGAGTCGAAGATGCACATGGAGGCGATCCGCGAGCTCGGCATCTCCCTCGAGCAGGAGGTGGCACCGCAGGTGATCGAGCTCGACGACCGTACCTACCGGCTGACGGGCACCGTCGACGAGCAGTACGACGCCTGGCGCGGCATCCTGCAGGACCTCTACCGCACGGAGACCGGCCTGCCGGTGGCCGCCGAGGGCGAGGCACCTGCCCCGGAAGTCCCCTGACCGCCTGCCGAGCCCTCCCCCGCCGTTCCTGCCACCAAAGGGGGAACGGCCGCCACCACCCCGGCACCGCGCCGGAAGCGGCCGCTCGGGCCGGCGGGGGCGCCGCGTTCTCGCCTTGCGGGCGCATCCCCGCGCCCCCATCTCCCCGGGCGACGCTGGCATACTGCGGCGCTGCGGCGGGCCGCCCTGCTCCGGGAAGCACCGGCGCCGGCCCCTCGCGCTGAGCTCCCGGTGAACTCCATGCCCGAACCACGCCAGGACGGCGCGCGGGACGACTTCGACACGATCCGTCCCGCCGACGTCCGCCTCAGTACCACGGACACGACCCCGACGACCGCGCCCCCGGCCGGCCGCATGCCCGTCGGTGTGCTCCTGGCGCTCGTGGCGCTGCTCGTCCTCGGCGCCCTGGTGGTGCTCGTGCTTCCCGATCGCGTCTCCGTCCCGGAGCGGCCCGCCCCCGTGACCGCCGCCCCGGAGGCCACCGATCCCGCCACGAACGGCGCCCCGCGCGCCGCGGCCGGGCCCGCCGCGGACACGGTACCCCCCTTCCGCCAGCTCGAACTGGAGCGGCAGCGCGACGCGGCGCAGGAGATCCTCGGGCGCATGCTGGAGCTGCAGGAATCCCTCGAGGCCCGCGCCGTGGAGCGCTGGGGCGCGGAGGCCATGGAAGCCGCCCGGGCCACGGCCGCCGAGGGTGACGAGCGCTTCCTCGAACAGGACTACGAGGCCGCCCAGGCCCGCTACCGAGAGGCCCTCGAGGCCCTGCAGGCCCTCGACGCCCGCGCCGGGGCGGTCCTCGAGCAGGCCCTCGCGGACGGCGCCTCCGCCCTCGAGGCCGGCGACGCGGCACGGGCGACGGAGGCCTTCGAACTGGCCGACGCCGTGGATCCCGGCAATCCCCGCGCCGGGGCCGGTCTCGCGCGGGCGGCCGTGCTCGACGAGGTCCGGGCGGAACTCGACGCCGCCCGCCGCGCTGCCGACGCGGGTGAGCTCGACGGCGCCCTCGAGCGCGTCGAGGCGGCGCTGGCCCTCGACGCCGCGAGCCCGCGCGCGCGCTCGCTCCGGGAGGAGCTGAGGGCGCGGATCGAGGAGCGGAACTTCCAGCAGGCCCTCTCCGACGGCTACGGCGCGCTCGGCGCGGCCCGCTTCGAGGCCGCGCGCCGCGCCTTCGAGCGCGCCCTCGGGCTGCGCTCCGGGGCGCCGGAGGCACGCGAGGGCCTGCGCATCGTCGAACAGGAGGTGCTGGCGGCGCGCATCGCCGACGCCCGCGCGGCCGCCGAGGCGGCGGAGCGGGAGGAGCGCTGGGAAGCCGCCGGCGAGCACTACGCCGACGCCCTCGAACTCGACCCGACCCTCGCCTTCGCCCGCGACGGGCGCGCCCGGGCGCGGGCCCGGGCCGAGCTGGACGCGGCCCTCGAGGAGACCCTCGCGGCGACGGAGCAATTGAACGACCCCGTGGTCTTCGCCGAGGCCCGGGCGCTCCTCGACCGGGCGCAGGACGCGGAGCCTCGCACGCCGCGGCTCGCGAGGCAGCTCGAGGCCCTGGAGGGGGCGCTGGCCGTCGCCGCGGAACCGGTCCCCGTGCAGCTGCGCTCCGACGGCGAGACGACCGTGACCGTGCTCCGGGTGGCGGAGCTCGGGCGCTTCGAGACGCGCGAGCTCGCCCTGAAGCCCGGCGCCTACGTCGCCACCGGCACGCGGGTGGGCTACCGGGACGTACGGGTCGAGTTCCGGGTCACCGCCGAGGGCACGGAGGCGCCCGTGACCGTCCAGTGCACGCAGAGGATCTGAGGTGAACGACCGCGAAGGCCATCGCCACGAGGACGACGCGATCATCGCGCCGGCCGACTTCCGGCCCGCGGATCCGCGCGCGGCCGAGCGGCGGCCCGTGCTGCGCCCGGTCACGCTCGCCGTGCTCGCCGCCTTCGCGGTGCTGGGCGCCGTCGCCGTGTTCCTGTTCGTCGCCGAACCCGTGCAGCTGCGCATCGAACCGGACCCGGAGACGGTCTCCATCGAGGGCGGACCGAGCTTCTCCCTCGGGGACCGTTTCCTCCTCCTGCCCGGCGAGTACCGCGTCCACGCCGAGCGCGCCGGCCACCACCCCCTCGACGAGCCCATGGAGGTGGTCCGCGGCGACAACCCGCCCTTCCGCTTCACGCTGCGCCGCCTGCCCGGACTCCTGGACTTCACGACGACGCCGGTGGAGGGCGCGGAGGTCTTCGTGGACGGCGAGTCCATCGGCGTGACGCCGATCCGCGACGCGGCGATCGAGCCGGGCAGCCGGAGCGTGCGCATCCAGGCGCCGCGCTATCTGCCGCACGACGCGACGGTGGAGGTCGAGGGCATGCAGGTGCGCCAGAGCGTGTCCGTACAGCTGGAGCCGGGCTGGGCGGACGTGCGCGTGGAGAGCATCCCGACGGGCGCCGAGGTCCGCGTGGACGGCGAGGCGGTCGAGGGCACGACGCCCCTGACCGCGGAGATCCTCGCCGGCGAACGCGAGCTCACGGTGCAGGCGCCGGGCTACAAGCCCGCGCGGCGGACCCTGAGCGTGGAGCCGGGAACCGACCTCGCGCCGGAGCCCTTTCGCCTCGAGCGCATCGACGGCCTGCTCGTGGTCACGAGCGATCCGGAAGGCGCGACCGTGACCGTGAACGGCGAGTTCCGAGGCCGGACGCCGGCGGAGCTCGAGCTGCGCCCGCAGCGCAGCTACCGCGTCGACCTGTTCAAGGCCGGCCACGAGCGCCTCTCGCGGACCGTGGACGTCGCCTCCGGCGAGCAGACCCGCCTCGCCGTGCGCCTCGAGCCGATCGTCGGTCAGCTGCGGGTGTCCGTGACGCCCGCCGACGCGCGCCTGTTCGTCGACGGGGTCGACCGGGGCCGCGCGGACCAGACCCTCGCCCTGACGGCCGTGGAGCACGCGGTGGAGATCCGCAAGGACGGCTACGTGCCCTACCGGGCCTCCGTCACCCCGCGCCCCGGCTTCCCGCAGGAGATCGAGCTCGAGCTGAAGACCCTCGAGCAGGCGCGGATCGACGCCATCGAACCGGAGATCGTCGCCGCCAGCGGCCAGAAGCTGCTGCTCCTGCGCCCCACCGCCTTCACCATGGGCGCCTCCCGCCGCGAGCCGGGCCGCCGCGCCAACGAGGTGCTGCGCGAGGTGACGCTCACGCGCCCCTTCTACCTCGCCACCACGGAGGTCACGAACGCCCAGTTCCGGGCCTTCGCGCAGGGCCATGATTCCGGCAAGTTCGAGGACTTCGATCTCGACGATCCGGAGCAGCCGGCCGTGCAGCTGCGCTGGGTCGACGCCGCCCGCTACTGCAACTGGCTCAGCCGTCAGGACGGCCTGCCGGAGGTCTACGTGATCGAGAACGGCGAGGTCGTCGGCTTCGACGCCGACGCGATCGGCTACCGCCTGCCCACGGAGGCGGAATGGGCCTGGGCGGCGCGCTACCGCGCCGACGCGGAACCGCTGCGCTTCCCCTGGGGCGATTCGCGCCTGCCGCCGGAGGACCGGCTCGGGAACTTCGCGGACCGGGCGGCGGTCAATCTCCTCGCGCGCACGATTCCCGACTACGTCGACGGCAAC
>JAZBPF010000725.1:0-3375 GCA_036351515.1 Pseudomonadales bacterium
CCGTGCCGTCCCGCACCGCCGCGACCCAGTCGGCGATCGCCTCCGTCCCCAGCGTCAGGCAGCCGCAGGCCCCCATGCCCCCGGCGCGCGCGACGGTGATCGACAACGCGGGCGGGCAGGCCCCGGCCATGGGTGCGAGCAGCACCGGCACGCGGAGCCCGAAGGCGCGACAGAAGGCGTCGACCCGCTCACGGATGCGGGATCTGGAAGGCTCGGTCATGGGCGTTTCCGAGGGCAGGCGGATAACAGGCTCGACGGGAAACCGGGAAGATACGTCACCGCCACCACTTGGGGACCCCCATGGCCACTTCCCTCTACGACCTGACCGTCGCCAGCTACCTGCAGATCGGCGAGGCCCTCGCCGGCGTGCTCGCCAAGGGCGCCGCGCACTGCGCCGAGCAGGGCCTGGACACGAGCGAGCTGGTCTCGCACCGGATCGCGCCGGACATGGCGGACCTGCGCTTCCAGGTGTACTGCGTCGCACATCACTCGATCGGCGCCGTCCACGCCTTCCGCTCCGGCGAATTCGGGCCGCCGAGCGGCTACGAGGACTTCGACTACGCCGGCCTGCAGCAGGTGCTCGGCGACGCCGTGGCCGAACTGAAGGGCCTCGATCGCGCCGAGATCGACGCCCTCGGGGGCGGCACGGTCACCTTCCGCCTCGGGCAGATGGAGATCCCCTTCACCACGGAGAACTTCGCGCTCTCCTTCTCCCTGCCGAACTTCTACTTCCACGCGACCACCGCCTACGACCTGCTGCGGTCGAAGGGCGTGGCCATCGGCAAGCGTGACTTTCTGGGGCAGATGCGGGTGGGCACCTGAGCCGGAGGGCGGGCCCAGGTCGGGCCCGCCCGAAACCGACTCCGCTCCCCTCCTCCCCGTTCCCGATTCCGCTGGACCGTCGGGCGCGGCCTTGATAACAGTGTTATATCACCGTATTCTCCCTGCTCGACCCGTACCGGACGCGCACATGCCCCCACCCGCTGCCCCCACGGCCCGCTCGAACCGGGCACGGGAGAACGAATCGCTGCGCGAACGCATCGTCGAGGTCGCCGCGCGTCTGCTCGTCGAAGCCGGCCCCCACGCCCTGTCCGTCCGCCGCGTGGCGCAGGACGCCGGGACGAGCACGCAGGGGATCTACACCGAGTTCGGGGGCAAGGCGGGACTGGTCGAGGCGCTCTACCGCGAGGGCTGGCGGCGCCTCCGGACCGCCCTGGAGCGTGTCCCCGCCGCCGACGACGCGGTGGAGCAGGTCGTGCGCCTGGGCGAGGCGTACCGACGGTGCGCCCGGGAGAACCCGCACTTCTACGCGCTCATGGTCGGGGAGCCGATTCCGGGCTTCGCACCTTCGGAAGCCGTCCGCCGGAACGCCCGCGCGAGCATGCGGATCCTTCTCGAGGCGGTGCGCGCGGCCATGGACGAGCGAGGTCGGCACGGCGATCCCGAGCGGATCGCGCACCTGCTCTGGGCCTCGGGCCATGGCCTCGTCGACCTCGGCCTCCATGGCCTCGCCCGCGCCGAGGACGAGGACGACCGGGCCCGGACGCTGACGCACGCCATCCTCGAAGCCTTCACGGAGGTCGATCCCTGATGCGCCCCCTCGTCGTCGAACGTACCGCGCTCCTGCTCCTCGACTGCCAGAACGCGATCGTCCATCCGGACGGCCCCATCGCCACGGCCATGGGCTTCGCCCCACTGGTGGAGCGGCACGGCACGCTCGCGCACGCCGCAGAGCTCCTGGCGAGCTTCCGGGAGGCGGGTGCCGCCGTGGTCCACGTGCGCATCGCCCCGGAACGAGCGGATCCGGACCGGCGCGCGGCGCGCGGTCACTTCTACGCCCTGGCCTCGAGCGGAGGCTCCTCTCCCCTGGCGACGGGCAGCTGGGGCGCCGCGTTCCACGACGCCGTGGCGCCCCTCGACGACGAGCTCGTGGTCGGCAAGTACCCCATCGGCGCCTTCTCCCGCTCGGAACTGGACGCGCGGCTGCAGGAGCGGGGGATCACCGATCTCGTGCTGGCCGGCGTCGCCACGCACATGGTGGTGGAGAGCACGACCCGGCTGGCCGCGGACCTCGGCTACAGCGTCGTCGTCGCAATGGACGCCGTGATGGCGAACGACGAGGCGACGCATCGCGCCAGCCTCGCCGTCCAGGCCACCTTCGCGGACGTCCTGACGAACGGGGAGATCCGATCACTCCTGACCCGCGAGGATCGCCCATGAACCGCCAGACGCTCCACGACCTGCGCCCGCCCACCTTCGCCGCTCGCCTCCTCGAGGCGCGCGCGCCCCTCGAGTTCTGGAGCCTCCTGCCCGCCGCGGGGATGCTGCGACGCCAGCCCCGGGGGGACGGCCGTCCGATCGTCGTGCTGCCGGGCTTCACGGCGGACGACCGCTCCACGGCCCCGCTCCGCAGCTATCTCTCCTGGCTCGGCTACGACGCCCGCCCCTGGGGCCTCGGACGGAACCGCGGCGACCCCGAGCGGGACGCCGAGCGTCTGCTCGCGCGCCTCGACGCCGGACCGCCGGTCACCCTCGTCGGCTGGAGCCTGGGCGGCGTGGTCGCGCGTCTCGTGGCGAGCGGCGCGCCGGAACAGGTGCGGGAAGTGGTGACCCTCGGCACCCCCGTCGAGGGCGGCCCGAAGTACACGAGCACGGCGTCGCTCTACGCCCGCGCCCGCGGCGTGGATCTCGACGCCTTCGAGCGCCACGTCCACGAAGTGAACACCCGCGGGATCCCCGTACCGCTGACGATCGTGTACAGCCGCAGCGACGGAGTCGTCGGCTGGCGCGCGGCCCTCGATCGGTACAATCCGGGCGCCCGCCACGTGGAGGTCCGGGGCAGCCATCTGGGACTCGGCGTCAGCCCGACCGTCTGGAGGATCCTCGCCCGCATCCTCGCGGGCCACGAGCCCTGACCGAACGCGCTCGCCGCCACCCACTGTGGGAGCGAGCCTCAGCCGCGACCGGCTTTCGAGCGAAGTCGTCGCGGCTGAAGCCGGCTCCCACGGGGCCGTGCCGACACCCAACTGTGGGAGCTTGCTTCAGCGGCGACGCGAGCACCGGACGACCGCAGTCGCGGCTGAAGCTCGCTCCCACAGCGGCCGCGCCGATACACCACTGTGGGAGCCCGCTTCAGCGGCGACGGAAGGACCGAACGAGCGCAATCGCGGCTGAAGCTCGCTCCCACAGGTCAGCGACGGAACAACGTTCCGTCAGAACGGATCGGCCGCCCGATCAACGCGGATGCACCACCACCGGCAGTTCCGCGATCCCGTGGATGAAGTTGTTCGGGTTGAACACCGGCTCGCCCACGACCTCCACGTGCCGGAAGCGCTGCTGGATCTCCTCCCACAGCACCCGGAGCTGCAGCTCCGC
>JAZBPF010000726.1:0-3002 GCA_036351515.1 Pseudomonadales bacterium
CGACCACCAGGATCGTGTTGCCGCTCATCCGCTCCTCCACGCGCGTGGAACCGGGGCGCATTACACGGAGGGGATGTTACAGACGCGTGATGGTTTCTTGAATCGCGGGTGAAGACCACACCCATGGGGCGCCGGGAGGAGACGGGGCGGCCGCGCGGGCCGCCCCGGGGGGACCGTCAGCGCAGGCCGGGCAGGGGCCCCTCGAAGGTGTGCGTGATGCCCACCTTCCACATGCGCCCGAAGGCGCTGTGCGTGTAGGGGTCGTAGACCAGCTCGTGCGCCGACTGGGGCGGATCCTCGTCGAAGACGTTGAACACCGTGGCCGCGAGGCGCGTGCGCCCCTCGTTGAAGGTGTAGTTGTAGACGAGGTCGACGGTCGTGAACGCGTCGATGGTCCGGCCGAAGTCGCCGGGCAGGTCGAGGAGGCCGAGCTCGTAGCGCTCGTCCTCGTACTCGCTGACGCGATTCACCGTCGCGCGCGCGAGGTGCCGCTCTCGGGAGAACTCGAGCCAGCCGTTGGCCTTGAACTCGGGCAGGGGACGGACGATCCCGAAGCGCGTGCGGTTCAGGAAGCCGACGCCGTCGAAGCCGTCCTGGGTCACGCCCGGGACGATCTCGTAGGCGTCCGCCTCGAAGCGCTCGGTCCAGGTGCCCCGGGAGCCGAGCGTGAAGATCCCGTAGTCCACGGGAATGTCCCAGGTCACCTCGTAGTCGAGGCCCTGGGTGGTGATGTCGGGACCGTTGACGTAGTTCACGCGCACCCGCTCGAGCTGGCCGATGTCGGTGATGCCCTCGGGCGAGAGGCGCGCGAGCGCCGCCGCGTTGCCGGCCTCGGCTGCGTCGATGATCGCCTGGGAGGGTTCCCGCACGATCGGCTTCTCGAAGTCGAAGCGCCAGAAGTCGAGGGTCGCGGTGACGTTCTCGACGGGGTTGACGATCACGCCGACGTTGAAGGCGTTCGCCTGCTCGGGCTCGAGGTCCGGGTTGCCGAAGGTGTCGATGGCCTTGAAGGCACCGGCCTGCGGAATGAAGCCGAGGGTGGTGTTCTGCCCCCCGAGCTGATTCAGCGTCGGCCCCTTGAAGGTGGTGCTCGCGGAGGCGCGCAGGGTCACGCGCTCCGTGGCGTCCCAGCGCACGGCCACCTTCGGGTCGATCGTGTCGCCGACGTCGCCGCCGTAGTCCTCGTAGCGCAGGGCCAGCTGCACGTCCAGGTTCGCCGCCAGCGGCACCTTCAGCTCCGTGAAGGCGGCGACGATGTCCTGGTCGTCCTCGAAGGGGAAGGCCCCGGAGAGGAAGCCGAAGAGGCCCGTGGCCGACGGGCAGCCGGGATCGCCGACCTCCGCCCCGGGCGTGGGGCAGGGGTTCTGCGTGAGGTCGCTCACCTCGTTCGGGTCGAGCTCGAAGTCCTCGCGGCGGTACTGCAGCCCCGCGGCCCACTGCACGGTCCCGCCGCCGACCTCGAACCAGTCGCCGTTGAAGACGGCGTCGAGGACGAGCAGCTCCGTGGTGTTCGTGCGGCCGACGCCGCCGTTCAGCCACTGGCGCAGTTCCTCGGTGTTGGCGAGCGCCGGATCGAAGGCGGGGTTCTCCCCGCTGGCGCCGGGCACCCGGGATTCCGGGAAGGCGCTGATGAACGGGTTATAGAACAGGCAGTCGCCCTGACCGGGCGTGCCCGTGGCGGGATCGCAGTCGGGGCCACCGAGGCCCGCGAAGGCCTGGTTGAAGCGGTTCACGTAGATGTCGTTCGTGACCCGCGTCGCCTCGGCACGGGACCAGGTGATCCCGAAGTCGTAGCCGACCTCGCCGAAGAGCCCCGAGAGGTCCGCGGCGGCGCGCCAGGTGTCGAACTCGCGCTCGCCCGTCTGCGCGGGACCGCTCGCGCCGAAGGCGCGGCCGAGGAAGATGGCGCCGGAGGAGAAGTCGGCGCCCTGGTCGTCGGTCAGCTGCGGATTGCGCGCGATCCAGTCGTCGAAGTGGGGCATCCCCGGGAGCACCGCCTGGGCCGGGTTCACGAGCACCTGGGGCGGATAGGACGGGGAGGTGTTCCACTCGGGGACGTGGTTGTTCGCGTAGAGCACCTCCGCGTGGAGCTCCGTCACGTCGTCGATGGCGAAGTTCAGCTCAGAGAATACCTGCGTGTGCTTCTCGCGCTCGATGAAGTTGTCGAAGGGCGTGAAGCGGAAGCTGCAGGTGTCGGCCACGCCCGCGAGGCCGCCCGGGATCACCCGGTTGCCGACGTCCGTGCAGTCCGGGTCCGGCTCCGCGTTGGCGGCGGAGGGTGCACTGAGCGGGATGAAGGTGCCCGGATTCGCGATGATCGAGGAGCCGGTCGCCGTGGCCGTCGGAGCATCGAAGACGAAGTCCCGCTCCCTGGCCTTCAACTCGTTGCGCTTGCGGTAGGAGACGGTCGTCCCCCAGTCGAGCCGGTCCGTTCCCGTCCCGAAGGTCGCCCCGGCGTCGTAGTTCCCGTCGCTGCCGTCGATGCCCTGGTAGCTCGAGGAGAACTCGAGGCCGCGGAAGTTCTCCCGGGTGATGAAGTTCACCACGCCGGCGATGGCGTCGGAGCCGTAGGTGGCGCCGGCCCCTTCCTTGAGGATCTCGATGCGCTCGATGGCCTGCATGGGGATCGCGTTGACGTTCACGAACAGCTGGCCGTTCTCGCCGAGCCCGAAGGGCGAGACGGTCTGACGCTTGCCGTTGATGAGGACGAGCGTGCGGGCGGGCCCGAGGCCGCGCAGGTTCACGTTCGCGCTGCCCTCGATGCCGTTGGAGGTGAACTGGTTGGTCTCGCCGTCGATGCCGGAGCTGACGGACAGGCCCCTCAGCATCTCGGTCATGGTCGGTGCTCCCATGGCGTTCAGGTCGTCGCGCGACATGACCGACACGGGGGAGGGTGCGTCCTCTGGGGTTCCCCGGATGTAGGACCCGGTGACGACGACTTCCTCGATGGGCGCTCCACTCTGTGCCTGGACCGCAGCGGCTCCGCTCGCGAACGCGACCGA
>JAZBPF010000727.1:0-2508 GCA_036351515.1 Pseudomonadales bacterium
CGCGGCACCGGCGACCCCTGGCTCGTGGCCGAGGAGTTCTGGAAGTTCGTGCGGGGCATCCGCGGGGCCGGCATCCGCCGCATCACCGGCGACCTCGTGGTGGACGGTTCCGCCTTCGCGCTGCCCGACGAGGACCCGGGCGCCTTCGACGGGCAGCCGGACCGCATCTACAACCTGGTGCCGCACCCCCTGCTCGTGAACTTCACGGCCATGCGCTTCGCCTTCTCCCCCGATCCCGGCGGGGAGCAGGTGCGCGTCGTGACGGACCCGGTGCTCGCGAACGTGGAGATCGTCAATCGCCTCGGGCTCGAGCGCCGGAGCTGCGGCGGCTACCAGCGGGGCGTCGCCGTGCACGTGGAGGACGAGGCCCGCCGCGACCGGGTGCTGCTCGAGGGACGCTTCCCGACGGACTGCGAGCAGTACGTGCTCACGCGCAGCGTGCTCCGCCCGGAGAGCTATGCCTGGGGCCTCTTCCGGCTCTACTGGAGCCAGCTCGGGGGCAGCTTCGAGGGCGGCTTCCGGGAAGGCACGCTGCCGCCGGAGTTCGTCACGGAGGACCCGGAGACGGGACGGCCCGTCCGGCCGGACGGGGACCACCTGCTCCACGTCCACGAGTCCCGCCCCCTCGGCGACGTGGTGCGGCTCGTGAACAAGTACAGCAACAACGTCATGACCCGGCACCTCTTCCTGACGCTCGGCGCCGAGCGCTTCGGTGGCCCCGCGGACCGGGAGAAGGGGGAGCGGGCCCTGCGCGAGGTGCTCGAGGCCCGGGGCATCGACACGGCCGGGCTCGTGGTGGACAACCCCTCGGGGCTGACTCGCGCCGCCCGTGTCTCCGCCCGCCAGCTCGGCGAGCTGCTCCTCGCCGCCTGGCGTTCGCCCTACATGCCGGAGTTCGTCTCCTCCCTGGCGCTCTCGGGGCTCGACGGGACCATCAGCGACCGCTTCGCCGGCGCCCCGGAGCAGGGGCGCATGCACCTGAAGACCGGGACCCTCGACGACGTCTCCGCCATCGCCGGCTACGTGCAGACGCACGGGGACCGGCGCCGGGCCGTGGTGGTGCTGGTCAACGGCCCGGACGCGCACCGGGGCCTCGGGGAGGAGGTGCAGGACGCGCTCCTTTCCTGGGTCTATCGGGACTGACACCGCGCCGTACGATCGATCCGCTGCCGTGGTGCCGGCCGACGGGTTCGAGCCGGGGCGGTGCGTCCCTGTACGGTGGAGGGCCGCACTGCAAGGAGTCCCTCCATGACCCCGAACCGGACGATTCCCGCCCTCGTGATCCTGGCGTCGCTCGCGACCCCCGCGGCCGCGGAGCCCGCGCTCGCGGCGGCGCAGGGCAGCGAGGCCCAGCCCGACGTCGTCGAGACGGCCCTCGACGACGGGCGCTTCTCCACGCTCGTGACGGCCCTCGATGCGGCCGGCCTGGCCGAGCGGCTCCAGCAGGAGGGCCCCTTCACGCTGCTGGCGCCCACGGACGAGGCCTTCGAGGCGCTCCCGGACGCACGGCTCGAGGCACTCCTCGACGATCCGGAGGAGCTCCGGGCCGTGCTGCTGCGGCACGTGGTCGAGGGCGAGGTGCTCTCGGCCCGGATCGCGGCGATGGATCGTCTCCGGACCCTCGGCGGCGCCACCCTGCCCGTCACCACGGTGCGCGGCGTGACCCTCGGCGACGCCCGGGTCCTGCAGGCGGACGTGCTGGCGTCGAACGGAGTCCTGCACGTGCTGGACGCCGTGCTGATGCCCTGAGCGGGACGGTCGCGCCTTCCGCGGACCGGGGCGCGTCCGGACGTAGCCTGGACAGGAGTTGGACAAGCTCCGGGATCCCGGTAGGGTGACCGGACGCGGGCACACCCTGGACACCCATCGAGGGAGGTCGCCCATGCATCGCACGCTGTCGCGCTTCGCACTCCTGTCCGCGCTCGTCCTCACCGCCCCGGCCCTCGCCGTGCCGCCGCTGGAGGCGGAGCGGTCGAACCTCGTCGCCACGGTCCGGTCCGCCGGGTTCCTCTCCACGCTCCTGCAGGCCGGCGAGGCGGCGGGGCTCCTCGCCACGCTCGAGGTCTCCGGCCCCTTCACGGTCTTCGCGCCCCGCGATGCGGCCTTCGAGGCCCTGCCCGAGGGGGCCCTCGAGGCGCTCCTCGCCGATCCCGAGCGGCTCCGCGCCCTCCTGGAGCGGCACGTGGTAGCGGAGCGGGCGGGCTCCGATCTCCTCGTCGACCGAGCGTCCGTGCGCACCGTGGAGGGCGCCGAGTTCGCGCTGTCCACCACGGCAGAGGGGAGCCTGCGGGTGGGCGAGGCCACGGTGATCCAGCCGGACATCCGCGCCTCGAACGGCGTGGTCCACGTCATCGACCGGGTGCTCCTGCCCTGAGCCGTCGGGGACGGGCGCGGTCCTCGCCCCCGTCCCCGGCCCGGCGCCCACCGTTCGTCGGCTGGACAGGGCCTGTCCAAGCACTGGACTGGACATTTTTGTGCAGTGCAGTACGCTTCGTTACCAGTCGTAAC
>JAZBPF010000728.1:0-2714 GCA_036351515.1 Pseudomonadales bacterium
AGGCGTCCGACTGGAGCGGCCGGATCCGGTGGCGTCGATCCGGGCGGGGAGCTTCGCCTGGGTGGGGGGGGACTCCCCACCATTTTGCAAGGGGTGGTTGAGCAGGTGAGTCGGGAAGATCTGCGGCTTCGGTGCCGCGCTGGCGGGCCTTCGGCGAGCACGGTTCGTGCCGTGCGCGCGAGCGCGCCCGTCACGCTCCGTGCGAGCCTCAGGCTGGTCCGCCAGCGCTCCGTCGTCGCGGTGTGTGAGTGTTCTTCTTCCGCCCCCGCAGGAAGCGGGGGGCCGGAAGAAGCTGAGTTGAGGAGGGCAGGCCAGGTCTCACGCAGCTTCGCTGGCGGGGGCCTCGTCGCGCCGCCAGGTGGTCCCGTCGCGCAGCATGGCACAGGCGGCCCGAAGAAGTCGGTCGGCGACCGTGCGCAGGGCACGGCCGTGCGACGCACCGCGTTCTCGCAGGGCCTTGTAGCGCAGCTTGCTGGCGGGGTCGTGCTGGGCAGCGACTCGAGCCCAGTGGTAGACCGCGTTCCGCAGCCTGCCGTGGCAAGCGTGGCGCATGCCGACGACGATGCGTTTGCCGCTGCGCTTGGTAACCGGGGCAACTCCAGACAGCGCCCTCAGTCGTTGGTAGTCTCGGTCATCCAGGAGCCTTGGAGCTTCTGAAAGCAACGTGGCGACGGTGATCCTGCCGGCGCCTGGCAGTGACAGCAGGATCTCGACGTCACGTTGCTTGCTCTCTGCTTCGCTGTCCTCCTCGGCGGTCGGAGTGGCGAGCATCGCGTCGATGGTGGCCAGCACGGTTCGCTGTTGCCGGGCCACGAGTGCCACCCGCTCGATCAGCATCTCGAGATGCGCCACGGACGCACGTGCTGCGCCATCGGCCAGAGTGAGTGCGGGTTCGCGCAGCCTGGCGAGGACCGAATCTGCGTCGATCCGCCGAATTCGGTGCTTCTGCAGCAGTTTGGCGACCCTGTAGGGTTTGACCGCGTGAGCCTTCTCGGGTGTTGGGATCAGCGCGAAGAGCGCCCGGCCGAATTCGCTGGATGGGTCCGGCTCGACGGCCAGGAAGGCCGGGAAGTAGCGGCGGAGTTGCTCGCGGATGCGGTTGGTGAGCTTGTTCCGCTCCGCGTTGAGCTCGTCGTGCATGCGCGACTGTTCGCGCAGCTCGATGGTCCAGGCAGAGTCCGGCTCGAGTTCCCGGAACGCGCGGCGATCGGTGCGCAACGAGTCGGCCAGCACCAGGGCGTCGCGGCGGTCGTCCTTGGCCCCCGACGTCGAGAAGCGATCTCGGAATCGGTCGAGCTGCTTGGGGTGGATCGCATGGACGCGGAAGCGCTGTTCGGTGAGTGTGTCCACGACCGCGCCGTGTGGCGTCTCGATCGAGACCAGGACACGCGAAGGGTCACCGTTCGCCAGCTGGAGAAGCCATAGGCACAGTTCGGCCAGGTCGGCAGCGGAGTGCTTGACCTGGCGTTCACCCAGCTGCTTGCCCTCTGCATCAAGGGCGCAGACCTGATGGAGTTCGGTGGCCCAGTCCACCCCAGCGAAGATGAAGTCGTGCTCTTTCATCGTCAGTTGGTCGTCAGGAGAAGGAAGCTCGACGACACCGCGTTCACCGGCTGCCCTGTACTGGCGCTCGAGGCGCTACTCCCCACGGGTCGTGGAACGCGGCTGCCCGACGTGGCGCGAGTCCCCCCCGGGAGCTCGAGGCTCAGGGGGCATACGGCTGCTCACGCCGGGCCGCCGAGACCAGCGCGAGGTTACCCTGGCGGGCAGCCTCGTTCTGGCTCCCTGAGAGGTACAGGGGCGGTGTGGCGTCCCCGATCTTCCCGGACAGCGTTGGGTCTGTCACGTCCTGCTGCACGGAGCGGATGGTAAAGCTCTGCAGAGCAGTGGTTTGCGCGGCTTCAGGGGCGTGGGCCACGGCGGGGCGGCGGCATGCGGGACCTCTGGGCACCGACTTGTCATCTTGCCCTTGTTGTCATCTTCGCTATTGTGTCATGTTCAAGATGACAGCGTGAGGAAGATGACAAAGTCCGGTAGGCACGGTCTCGCCTCCGCTCTCGAGCGGGCGCTTCGAGGGACGCCGATCACCTCGGTCAGGGAACTCGGCGCGGGGCCCGGGCAGGCCTGTCGCGCAGTGGTCCAGGCCCGTGGGCTCGGGCCGATCGAGGTCGTGGTGTTCCGCGTCGAAGGACCGTTCAAGCCGAGCGATCTGAGCGTTGCCGTGGAGTTGGCCGGCGACCTCGCCCTGCCCTTGGTGACCTACGCGGTCCGCTTTCCCGAGCACCTGAGCGCCGACCTCGAGTCGCGCGGGATCGGCTGGATCGATGCGGCTGGCAACGCCAGGCTGGAGCTCGACGGCGGGCGCCTGCACGTACAGGTCGCTGGTCGGAAGCCGGTCAAGGATCGTCCGAGCGGTGCGCGTCGAGGGGCTCTTCGCGGCGCTGGGCACCGTGTGCTGTTCGCGTTGCTCGGCGAAGTCTCGCTCGCCACGGCGACCGTGCGTGAGATCGAATCTGTGTCGGGTGCCAGTCGTCACGCCGTTGCGGAACTGCTCGCCCGCCTGCGCGAAGAGGGCGCGCTCGTTCGGCTGGGGCGGAGTGGTCACGCCTGGTCTCCCGGTGCCCGGCAGTGCTGGATCGAGCGCTTCGTCGATGGCTGGCGGGACGTGCTCCGCGACACGCTGCAGGTCGGTCGATTCCGTCATCCCGAGCCGG
>JAZBPF010000729.1:0-2447 GCA_036351515.1 Pseudomonadales bacterium
CTCCTCCATGCTCGGCTACTTCGCGATCGGCCCCTACGTGAACATCCGCCTCTTCGAGAATCCCGCCGCGCCGTCGGTCCTCGTGGCGTCCCTGGGCGCGCTGCTGATGCTCGCGGTGGCCCTGCGGCCGCGCTGGTTCCGACCGCTCACCGCGATCTTCGCGCTCTACGCGACCGGCGTGCTGTACCTCACCGCCTGACGGCGCAACCCGGAAAGCGCGCCGCTGCACGGACCGACCCGGGCGGGAAGCCGCCCGGAAGGGGGTCCGTGCTCGATCGGCACGCGCGTCGGAGACCGCATCCAAGGCTTTCCAGGGAATCGACCGGCCCGGCCAGGCGACGCGCTCGAAGGGCCATGCGACGGCGATCCACGCCCCGGTCCTCGAGCTCCCCGTCGAAGCCGCCCGTCGGGCCGGGCCGTACGTAGAAGCAGCCCCGCTCGCGCAGCCCGTCCGGCGTGAGCAGGGCGTAGGACGGGGGGGTCTGGCCACCCATGACTCCCGGAAGCCGATCAGTCGATCGGTCTGGCTTCCGAACGGGCAGCGGCCGCTGGAAAGGGCTCCGGAGTTCGTCCGCTCGTGTCCGAAGACCCAGGGGTTCGCCCCCTGGACGCGAACGACAGCACGGCGAGCCCGGCACCGGCAGCGAGGAGCGACCCGAGGAAAATCCCGAATTTCGCGCTCTCGAGCATTTCGTCGCCGAAGGCGAGCTGGGCGATGAAGAGCGCCATGGTGAAGCCGATACCCGCCAGCAGACCGCCACCGGTGAGCAGTCCCCAGTCGAGCCCTCGGGGCCGTTCGGCGATCCTCAGGCGCAGGGCCAGCCAGCAGAATCCGAGGATTCCGAGGGGTTTGCCCACCACGAAGGCTCCGATCACGGCCACGACCAGTCCGCCGTCGATGTCGTCGAAGCGGAACTCCAGCCCGGCATTCGCCAGGGCGAAGAGAGGGAGGACGAGGAACGCGACCCACGGATGCAGAGCGAGCTCCAGCCGTTCCAGCGGCGAAAGGGTCTCGCGCGCGGCGACCTCGGCAAGCTGCAGCGTGCTCCGATCCGCGGTAGCCCCCACCCCTTCCGACTGCGTGGGGTGTGCGATGACCTGGCCGAGAATCGCGTAGAGACGCTGGTCGCTCACCCAGCGTCGGGCGGGCGTCATCAATCCGATGATCACCCCCGCCACCGTCGCGTGGACCCCGGACGCATCGACGGCTGCCCAGAGCAGCAGTCCCACCAGCATGAAGGGCACGAAACTGCGGACGCCGAGCCGGGCCAGGGTGTACAGGCCGACGATCGCAAGCAGACCGAGTCCGAGCGCAGCCCAGGAGACCGGCCCGCTGTAGCCGACGGCGATCACCCCGATCGCGCCAATGTCGTCGACGATCGCCAGGGACAGGAGGAACGCGCGGAGGCTCCCGGGCACCCGATCTCCGAGGACCGCAAGGGCGCCGATCACGAAGGCCGTATCCGTGGCCACGACCGTGCCCCAGCCTGCCTGGCCGAGGCCGCTGCCGCGGAGAGCCAGGTAGATTCCAGCCGGAACCACCATGCCTCCAAGCGCAGCCGCGATGGAGAAAGCCGCAATACGGAGTCGGCGGAGTTCACCGAAGACGAGTTCACGCTTCAGCTCGAGGGCGACGACGAAGAAGAACAGCGTCATCAACGCGTCGTTGATCCACTCGCGCAGCGAACGCTCGTAGTCGAAGGAACCGATCCGGAACCCGCCATGGGTTTCCCAGAAGCCCTCGACGGTGTCCCCCCAAGGGGAATTGGACAGGACCAGTGCGCAGAGGGTCGCCACCACCAGGACTCCGGCACCGGCTGCCTGGATTCGAAGAAACTGTAGGAGCGGTCGTCTGATGCCGTCGAGGAAGGTGACGGGCAGGCCGGTGGACGGCTGCGGCGCGCCCGCAAGGGGGACCATGGGAATCCCTCGGCGCTTCAGGAAGATGCCGGGAGCCTGCGCGCATCTCACCTCCGGAGCAATGCGCCGTCCGACGGAGCATGGGCCCGCTCCCGGATACGCCGCCCCTGGATCCGGCCGGATCACAGCGTCAACATCCGCCTCGTCGAGAACTCCGCGGCGCCGTCGATCCTCGTGGCGTCCCCGGGCGTCGTGCTGATGCCCACGGTGGCCGCACGGCCTCCGACCGATGTCCGTGCTGTTTGCGCCCTACGCGACCGGCGGGCCATACCTCACCGCCTGACGGTGGAACCCGGAAACCGTCCCGCTGCACGGGGCCGACCCGGGCGGGAAGCCGCCCGGAAGGGGCCCGCGCTCAATCGGTACGCGCGGCGGGCATCGCGTCCCAGGCGTCCCAGGGAATCGACCGGCCCGGCCAGGCGACGCGCTCGAAGGGCCACGCCGTGGCGATCCACTCCCGCGCCCAGGCCTCCAGCTCCCCGTCGAAGCCGGCATCGAACTCCGCCTGCGTGACCCAGAGCCGGACC
>JAZBPF010000730.1:0-2171 GCA_036351515.1 Pseudomonadales bacterium
CGCGTCCGGCTCGCGTCCGTGATGCGGGCGATGCCGAAGTCCGTGAGCTTCACCACGCCCGTGTCCGGGTCGTACATGATGTTGCCGGGCTTCACGTCCCGGTGGACCACGTTCTGACGATGGGCATAGTCCAGGGCGTCGGCGCACTGGGCGACGAGTTCGACCACCGTCTCGAGCGGCAGCAGCGCCTCGGGAACCGTGTAGCGCGAGAGGTCCGTGCCCTTGAGGAACTCCATGGCGATGTAAGCGAGGTCCTGTTCCTCGCCCGCATCGTAGATGGCGACGATGTTCGGGTGATTGAGCCGGCCCGCGGACTGCGCCTCCCGGAAGAAGCGGTCCTTGACCTCGGCGAGCATGTCCTCCTCGAACTCCTGCGCGAGGGAGAGGGTCTTGATGGCGACCACGCGGTTGATCTTGGGATCCTCGCCCTTGTAGACGACCCCCATGGCGCCGTGGCCGAGTTCCGACTGCACCTCGTAGCGGCCGAGCATGGGCTTCTCGGCGGCGTCGAGGACCATGGTCGCCACGGCACTGCCGGAATTCTTCATGGGATTGGCGTCGAAGGCCTTCATGCGCTCGGAACGCTCGCGGACGTCCCGGTAGTCCGCCTTCCAGCGCGCGAGATAGTCGTAGACCGAGGCGGCCTTGTTGAACTGGCGCTTGCGCTCGTAGTCGAGCCCGAGGTTGTAGACGAGGTCCGCCACCGAATCGTCGAGGGGGATCGCCCGGAACTTGTCGAAGGCCATGTCGAGCTGGCCCTGCCCCTGGAGCGAGAGGGCGAGCATGCGGTTGCTCTCCGCCCCGGCCCGCTCGGCGACGGCGAGCGTCTCGTCCGCCGCCATGTAGTAGCGCAGGTTCACGAGGGCGGCGCCGGCGACGCCGACGACCAGGGCCGGCGTCATGGCGACGACAGCTCCGAGCGAGACGTAGGCCAGCACCACGAGGCTGACGTAGGCCGCGAAGACGAGGAGCGTGACCAGCACCCGCGTGGCGGGTTGCCGCACGAGCGAGGTCGCGAGGATCGCGAGCGTGAAGGCGAGCAGCACGAGCGCCTCGCCCCAGCCGGGAAGGGGACGGATCGCCGCCCCGTGCAGCAGCGTGTGGATGGCGTCGGCGATGATCTCGACGCCGTAGACCCGGCCCACGGGCGTGTCGAAGATGTCGTTGGCGGCCTCGGAGGTATCGCCGACGAGGACCATCTTCCCGCCCACGTCGAGACGCAGGTCGGCGATCTCGTCCGGGCGCAGCTCGTCCATTCGCAGGACGTCCATGGCCGAGAAGCCGTAGCTGTCCGACACGAAGCTCGCGCCGGCCGGCAGCTCCGGGAAGTCGATGTAGAAGTCGAGGCCCCGGTCGAGGGGCAGCCGCAGGTCGCCGAGCACGAGTTCCCCGGCCTCGAGGCGCGGCTCGACGTCCATCCACTCGGCGAGCGTCTGCACCGCGAAGGGCCAGCCGTCGGGGCGCGTGGTGATCTCCGGGAACACGCGCAGGCGCGTGATGCGGGTGCGCAGGCTCGACTGGGACTGGATGTTGGAGTAACCGGAGACGGCGACGTCACGGAACGCGGGAATCGGGTAGGTGAGATCGATGAAGCGGCGCCCGTCGGCGTCGATGTCGGCCTTGGACACGAGCACGACGTTGCCGGCGGTCTCGAACAGTTCCGCGGTGCGCGGATCCTCGCCGTAGGAGTTCGGGTAGTCGAAGAGGGCGTCGATGGCCACCACCTTCGCGCCCAGCTCGGCGAGGTTCGCCGCCAGCACCCCGTAGTCGGCGCGGCGGAGCGGGAAGCCGCCGTAGTCCTCGTAGAATTCCTCGTCGGTGTTGACGAGCACGATCTCGTCGGAGGAGAAGGTCACCTCGGCCGTGTCCGCGAACTGCCAGCGCAGCAGGTGGCGGAAGCCGAGGAACTCGTCCTCCAGCAGACTGAACGCCTCGAAGCGCTCGGCCGGGATCATCAGCAGGAAGATGACGACCGTCCAGAGGACGTCGTAGCGCTTCAGCAGGTTCTGCATGCCGGCGTTCGGAGCCCTGACCCTCGACGATGCCCGCGACGCCGACGCGCGCCCGAAGGCGCGCCGACGGCCTCGGCCGGGCGCTGCCCACCACGACGGGAACGCATCCCTCCCCCGGGGACATCGACGCGGATACTGCTGCAAAGGGTGCGGGCTGTC
>JAZBPF010000731.1:0-5074 GCA_036351515.1 Pseudomonadales bacterium
CGCCCAGCCCAGGGCCGAGAGCAGGTTCACGGTGAAGAAGCGCGGGGCGGGCATGCGCAGGGTCCCCGCGATCAGCGGCATGACCGGACGGATCGGTCCCACGAAGCGCCCGAGCACGACGCCGAGCACGCCGTGGCGCCGGAAGAAGGCCTCGCCCCGCTCGATCCACTCCGGATGGCTGCGCAGCGGGCGCCGCTCGCGCACCGTGGGCCCGAGGAAGCGGCCGAGGAGGTAGCTCGTGCCGTCGCCGGCCACGGCGCCGGCGAAGGCCCAGGCGAGGGTCGCGCCGAGTTCCGTGCCCGTGCTCCCGGCCGCGAAGGCGGTGATGGCGAGCAGCGCGACGCCGGGCACCACCACGCCGGCGATGGCGAAGGACTCGACGAAGGCGATGACGCAGACCACGGGGCCGATCCAGGCCTGGCGGTCCGCGAGCCAGAGCCAGAGCGTCGAATCGCGGAGGGTCTCGGGGTCGAGCATGGGCCTCCCGGGGGCCGGGTCGTGGAGCAGGGGCGCCGCGGACGGCGGGGCTGTATCATGCCGCGCCGCCGCTTCCGATCCGAGCACGGCCGGGAGGATTCCGTGGATCTCGCAGCCTACGTCGACACCCTCGGCCGGGACGCCCGTGCCGCGTCCCGCACCCTCGCGCGCCTCGAGGGCGGCCGGCGCACGGCCGCGCTGCACGCGGTCGCCGCGGCCCTGCGCTCCGACGCGGACGCCATCGTCGCGGCGAACGCCGAGGACCTCGCCGCCGCGGAGCGCGCGGGCCTCGACGCGCCCCTGCTCGATCGTCTGCGCCTCGACGCGGCGGCGATCGAGCGCATGATCGAGGGCGTGCAGCAGGTGGCCGCCCTCCCGGACCCCGTCGGCGCGATCCAGGACCTCGCCTACCGCCCCACGGGCATCCAGGTGGGCCGCATGCGCGTGCCCCTCGGCGTGATCGCCATCATCTACGAGTCGCGCCCGAACGTGACCGTGGACGCCGCGGCCCTGTGCCTGAAGTCCGGCAACGCGACGATCCTCCGCGGCGGTTCGGAGGCGATCCGCTCCAATCGCGCCATCGCCGAGAGCGTGCGGCGCGGCCTCGTGGACGCGGGCGTGCCGGCGAACGCCGTGCAGCTGGTCTCCACCACGGACCGCGCCGTCGTCGGCGAGCTCGTGACGCGGCCGGAGTACGTGGACGTCGTGGTGCCGCGGGGTGGCAAGGGACTCATCGAGCGCATCGCCGCGGAAGCGCGCGTGCCCGTGCTCAAGCACCTCGACGGCAACTGCCACGTCTATCTCGACGCCGCTGCCGATCCGGAGATGGCCCTCGGCATCGCCTTCAACGCCAAGTGCCAGCGCTACGGCGTGTGCAACGCCATGGAGACGCTCCTCGTGCACGCGCAGCTGGCCGAACGCGTCCTGCCGGAGCTCGCGGAGCGCCTCGAGGCCCACGGCGTGGAGCTGCGCGGCTGCGAGCGCACCCGCGCCCTCGTGCCCGGGGCCCGGGTGGCCACGGAGGCGGACTGGTACGAGGAGTACCTCGGGCCGATCCTCGCGATCCGCGTGGTGGACGATCTCGACGCCGCCATCGACCACGTGAACCACTACGGCAGCGCGCACACGGACGCCATCGTCACGAACGACTACGCCGCCGCCCGGCGCTTCCTCGCGGAGGTGGACTCGGCGTCGGTCATGGTGAACGCGTCCACGCGCTTCGCCGACGGTTTCGAGTACGGCCTCGGCGCCGAGATCGGCATCTCCACGGACAAGCTCCACGCCCGTGGTCCCGTGGGCCTCGAGGGGCTGACCACGCTGAAGTACGTCGTGTTCGGCGACGGTCAGCTGCGCCGGTGACCGGCGGGAGCGCCGGACGTCCGTCGCTCCCGCTCGTGGTCTGCTACGGCGGCACCTTCGATCCGGTCCATCTCGGCCACCTCGGTGCCGTGCGCGACGTGCTCGCGCGCACGGGCTGCGAGCAGCTGCGCCTGATTCCCTGCCACGTGCCCCCGCACCGGGGCCGCCCCGGGGCGAGCGGGGCCCAGCGCGCGGCCATGCTGCGGCTCGCGACCGCCGGCCTGGAGGGCGTGCGCGTGGACCCGCGGGAGCTCGAGCGCGACGGACCGTCCTATACTGTGGACACGCTCGCCTCGCTGCGCGCGGAGTTCGGCGAGGGCGTGGCCCTGGCCTGGGTGCTCGGCACCGACGCGCTCGCGGAGCTGGACCGCTGGCACGACTGGCGACGGCTCGTGGCGCTCGCGCACCTGCTCGTGCTGGACCGGCCGGGGGCGCCCCGGCCCGAGGCGGGTGCGGTGGCGGAACTGGTCGCCGCGCGCACGGTCTCCACGGTGGCCGCGCTGCGCGGCGAGCCGGCGGGCCGGATCTGGTTCGTGCACCAGCGGCCCGTGCCCGTGGCGGCCACGGAGGTGCGTGCGGCGCTCGCAAGCGGCCGCCGCGCCGAGCATTTGCTCCCTCCCGAGGTGTGGGCCTATATTCGAAAGGCGGGCCTCTATCTGGCGGACGGGCCCGCCACCCAGGGAGCCACTGCGGAGAGCGAATGACGCCGGAGACCCTGCGCGATCTGGTAGTCGAGGCATTGGACGATGTGAAGGGCCAGGACGTTCTGGCCCTTGACGTTTCTGGGGTCAGCAGCGTCACCGACTGGATGGTGATCGCGTCGGGGACCTCGAATCGACACGTGAAGGCGCTGGTGGAGAGCGTCGTCGAGCACGCGAAGGCGGCCGGGGAGCCGCCCCTCGGGGTCGAGGGGCAGGACACGCTCGAATGGGTGCTCGTGGATCTCGGCGACGTGGTGGTGCACGTGATGCAGACCACGGCGCGGTCCTTCTACGACCTCGAGCGGCTCTGGAAGCTGCCGGCGCAGCCCGGCGCGACGCTGAGCGCTCCGGTCGTCTGAGGCCGCCGTGCGCCTCCGCCTCTGCGCGGTGGGCACGCGCATGCCTCGCTGGGTCGAGGACGGCTACGGCGAGTACGCGCGCCGGCTGCCGCGGGAGCTGCGCCTCGAGCTGCTCGAGGTGCCGCTGGCGGACCGGCGGGACGGTCGCGGCGAGGACCGCTGGCGGCAGGAGGAAGCACAGCGGCTCCGGGCCGCCGCGGGGCGGGACGCCCGCGTCGTGGCCCTCGACGAGCGCGGGCGGGACTGGTCCTCGCGCGCGCTCGCGGAGCGCATCGAGGACTGGCGCCTGGAGGGACGGGACGTGGCCTTCTGCATCGGCGGCCCCGACGGCCTCGCGCCGGAGTTCCTCGCCGCGGCGGACGACCGCTGGTCTCTCTCCGCGCTCACGCTGCCGCACACGCTCGTGCGCATCGTGGTGGCGGAACAGCTCTACCGGGCCTGGACCCTGCTCACGGGTCATCCCTATCACCGCTGACCGCGGGCGCCGCGGGCGCCCGCCGCCGAGGCCGCCGGAATGGCCCACACGCTGACGCTGCGCAACCACGACGTCGAGGCGCGCCTGTTCACGGGGCGCGTCCTCACGCTCTGGGCCCTGCTCGGCCTGGCGATGCTCGTGCTCGTGGTGCGGCTCTACCAGCTGCAGGTCCTCGAGTACGAGCGCCACGTGGCGAAGAGCGAGTCGAACCGCATCGAGGTGCAGCCGCTCGCGCCCACGCGCGGGCAGATCTTCGACCGCAACGGCGTGCTCCTGGCCGGCAACCTGCCGGTGTTCTCGCTGACCCTCGTGCGCGAGCGCGTGGAGGACCTCGACGCCACCCTCGCGCGCCTGACCGAACTCGTCGGGCTGACGCCCGCGGAGCTCGAGGCCTTCCGGACGCGGCTCTCCGAGCGCCGCCGCCCCTTCGAGCCCGTGCCCCTGCGCCTGCGCCTCACGGAGGAGGAGATCGCGCGCATCGCCGTGAACCGGCACCAGCTCGACGGTGTCGACGTCGAGGCGCAGATGATCCGGCACTATCCCGAGGGGGCGCTCCTCGCGCACGCCGTGGGGTCCGTGCGCCGCATCACGCCGGAGGACCTGCAGCGCCTCGACCCCGTGGAGTACAGCGCGACCCGCTTCGTGGGACGCCTCGGCGTGGAGAAGGCCTACGAGGAGGCGCTCCACGGACGGGTCGGCCACGAGCGCGTGGAGACCGACGCGCGCGGGCGCATCATGCGCGTCCTCGACCGGACGCCGCCCCGGTCCGGGCAGAACCTCACGCTGCATCTCGACGTGGCGCTGCAGCGCGCGGCGGTCGACGCCCTCGGGGAGCGCCGGGGGGCGATCGTCGCCATCGAGCCCGCGAGCGGTGGCGTCCTCGCCCTCGTCTCGAATCCGGGCTACGACCCGAACCTCTTCGTGGGCGGCATCGAGCCGCAGGCCTACGCCGCGCTGCGCGACGACCTCGACACGCCCCTCTTCAACCGGGCGCTCCGGGGGCGCTACGCCCCGGGTTCCACCTACAAGCCCTTCGTGGCGCTCGCCTCCCTCGCCGCCGAGAGCACGGACTGGGAGCGCACGCTCCACGACCCCGGCTACTACACGCTGCCGGGAGACACGCGGCGCTATCGGGACTGGAGCTGGCGCCCGGGTGGCGGCGGCCAGGGCATCGTGCACCTGCGCAAGGCCATCTACCGCTCCTCGAACACCTACTTCTTCGACCTCGCCCATCGCACGGGGGTCGAGACGATCACCGACTACACGGCGCAGTACGGCTTCGGGCGGGACCTCGCCCTGGACCTCCCCGACGCGTCCACGGGGCTGCTCCCGGACCCCGAGTGGAAACGCCGGGCCCGCGGCGAGGTCTGGTATCCCGGCGACACGCTGAACCACGGCATCGGCCAGGGGGACATGCTGGTCACGCCCATGCAGCTGGCGACCGCGGTCGCCTTCCTGGCGAACCGGGGAGACCGGGTCCCGCCGCGCATGCTCCTGGCCGGCGACGGCGAAGCCGAATTCCCGGCCCTGGCCACGACGTCCCTGCCCCCCGTGGAGCGCCCGGGCCCCGCGGACTTCGAGGGCGTGATCGACGCCATGGAGGACGTGGTCCATCGCGGCCACCAGGGCTACGGGGAGAACGGCACCGCCTGGGCCTACATCGGCATGGACATCCCCTACCGCATGGCCGGCAAGTCCGGCAC
>JAZBPF010000732.1:0-2745 GCA_036351515.1 Pseudomonadales bacterium
AGGCGAAGAACGCCGTGGCCGGCCTCGAGGCGGCCTACGCGCGCGAGGAGAACGACGAGTTCGTGCAGCCCACGGCGATCCACGGCGCGAACGAGGCGCCGGCGCGCATCGCGGACGGTGACGTCGTGATCTTCATGAACTTCCGCGCCGACCGGGCCCGGCAGCTCAGCCGCGCCTTCGTGGACGACGCCTTCGACGGCTTCGCACGCCCTGTGCGCCCGCGGCTGGCCCGCTTCGTCACGCTCACGCGCTACGCCGACGACCTCGACGCCCCCTGCGCCTACGCCCCGACCTCCCTCGACAACACGCTCGGCGAGTACGTGGCGGGCCTCGGCCGTACGCAGCTGCGCATCGCGGAGACCGAGAAGTACGCGCACGTCACCTTCTTCTTCAACGGGGGCCGCGAGGAGCCCTTCGCGGGCGAGGACCGGATCCTGGTGCCGTCCCCGAAGGTCGCCACCTACGACCTGAAGCCCGAGATGAGCGCGCCGGAGGTCACGGACCGGCTCGTGGAGGCGATCCGTTCGCGCCGCTACGACCTGATCGTGTGCAACTACGCGAACGGCGACATGGTGGGCCACACGGGGGTCTTCGACGCCGCCGTGCGCGCCGTGGAGACCCTCGACGCCTGCCTCGGGCGGATCGTCGCGGCGCTCGAGGAGACCGGGGGGCAGTGCCTCATCACGGCGGACCACGGCAACGTCGAGCAGATGTCCGACGCGAGCACCGGACAGGCACACACGGCGCACACCAGCGAGCCGGTGCCCCTGGTCTACGTGGGCCCGCGGTCCGTGCGCATGGCCGAGGGCGGCGGCAGCCTCGCGGACGTGGCGCCGACCCTGCTCCGGCTCATGGATCTTCCCCAGCCCGAGGAGATGACGGGCCACGCGCTCGTGGAGCTCGGGGGCTGATCGCGCGCCTGCGACGCCGGGGGCTGCGGACGGCCCTCGCCGCCGGTCTGCTCCTCGTCGGGGCCGGGGGCGCGGCCGAGGACGCCGCCGAGGCCCGGGCCCGCCTCGAGCGCATCGAGGCCGACCTCGCCCGCCTGGAGCAATGGCTCACGGGTTCGCGCCGGGACCGGGACGCCCTCGCCGAGGAGCTCCGGGCCGGTGACCTCGCCGTCGCGCGCCTCGCCGAGGACGTGCGCGCGGCCGAGGCGCGGGTGGCGGCGACCCGGGACCGCATCGCGACCCTGGAGGACGAACTCGCCTCCCTCGTCGAACGCGAGCGCAGCGAACGCGCCGCCCTAGAGGACCAGCTCCGGGACGCTTGGCTCCTCGCCCGCCGCGACCCCGTGCAGCTGCTCCTGGAGGCGGAGCGACCGGACCGCGTCGGCCGCCTGCTCGCCTACCACGAACGGCTCGCTCGGGCCCGCGTCGGCGCCCTCGGACGCTGGCAGGAGACGCGCGCGGAGCTCGGGGAGCGCCGCGGCGCCCTCGAGGCGCGCGCCGCGGAACTCGTGGCCGAGCGCGACGCCGTGCGTGCCCGCGCCGGACGGCTCGAGGAAGCGCGCCGAGACCGGACCCGCGCCCTCGCCTCCCTGGAGCGGGAGATCGGCGCCCGCGAGGAGGACCGGGAGGCGCTGCTCCAGCGCCGGGAGCGCCTCGCCGAACTGCTCGACCGGCTCGCCCGCGAGGCCGCCCAGCCCTCCGGCGAGCGCTTCCTCGCCGCCCGCGGACGGCTGCCCTGGCCCGTGGACGCGCCCGTGCTCGAGCGCTTCGGGTCCCCGCGCTCCGGGGGGCGCCTGCGCACGGACGGCGTGCTCCTCGGCGCCGAGCCGGGCACGCCGGTGCGCGCCGTCGCGCCCGGGGAGATCGTGTTCGCGGACTGGATGCGGGGCTTCGGGCTCATGGTCATCGTCGACCACGGCGGCGGCTTCATGTCCCTCTACGCCCAGGCGGAATCGCTCCTGCGCGCCGTCGGCGACCGCGTGGAGGCGGGCGAGCCGCTGGCCACGGCGGGCCAGTCCGGCGGCAGCAGCCGCGCCGGCGTCTGGTTCGAGATCCGCCGCGACGGCCGCCCCGAGGACCCCGGCCGCTGGTGCGGCCCCCGCGCCTGAGCAGCGCCCCCTCTCCCCTGCTGGACACCCACGAAGCACCCCCCGAGCGGCGCGATGAGGACCCTTCGGGCGGCCCGGGCTCGGCGCCCTCCTGCGCGGGCGTCTCCGCTTCTGGACACCCAAGAGTAACGCCTGAATCCCCTTGGACACCCACTCGCAGAGATTCTCCGGACACCCAGGGACGCCCCTTCCCCTGGAGACCCAGGCGTCTGCGCTTCTTGGCGCCCACGACGAATCCCGCAGAGACCCGACCCGACCGATCCGGCGAATGGCGTGCGTTTCCGGACAGCCAACCGATCCGTCGGGAGTCCGCTGGACACCCACGCGGAATCCGGTGGATCGAATCCCCTTGGACACCCACTCGCAGAGATTCGACGGACCCGCACGGACGCCCCTTCTCCTGGACACCCAGGCGTCTGCCCTTCTGGGCATCCACGATCAGCGATTCTCTGGACACCCATCCGATCCGGTAGACGTTCATCCGTGGCAATCCCCTGGACACCCACCCGATCCGGTGGACACCCATCCGAAATCCGTCGGGAGTCCGCTGGACACCCAGGCGGAAACCAGTGGATGACCGGCCGGCGGCTCTCTGGACACCCACGCCGTTCCGGCCTCCGGACCTCGGCGAAGCCCCTTCGGCGCCCCAGGCTTGGCGCCCTTCTCCGCGGGTGCGATGATCCGGC
>JAZBPF010000733.1:0-3070 GCA_036351515.1 Pseudomonadales bacterium
CAGCGGCGTGGCGACCTGCCGCTCCACCTGCCGCGGCGTCAGGCCCGGGGCCGTGACCACCACGTCCGCCGCGGGCACGACGATCTGCGGCTCCTCCTCCCGCGGCGTGAGCCACAGGGCGACGGCGCCGAGCACGAGGGCGGCGAAGACGAAGAAGGCCGGGGCCGGCGAGCCGATGGCGCGCGTCAGCCAGGCAGGAGTGGTGCTGGGCACGTGGGAGGTTCCGGGACGGCGACCACGCCATTGTCGCGGCGCGCGGCGCGGAGCGGGCTGATGCAGGTCAACGGAGGACGGCTTCGTCCCGAACTGTTGGTGCACGCTTCAGCCGCGACAGCAGGGCCGGGCGACGTCCGTCGCGCCTGAAGGCGGCTCCCACAGGGGCGCGTCGACACGCGCCCATAGCAGCACGCTTCAGCCGCTCCGGCGGGGTGGGCGAAGGCGATCACGGTGGAGGCGCGCCCACGGGCGCGGCGCAGGTTCGCGAGCGCTTCCTATACTTCGCGCGACCCCGCGTCCGGTGCCGTCCCGCATGTGGCAGCTCACGTTCTGGAGCCTTCCGAGCATCGCCGCGACGCTGATCAGCGCGGCGGTGGCGCTGCGCGTGTGGCACGCCCGGGACCGGCCCGGTGGCCCGGCGCTGCTGGTGCTCATGGTCGCGGCGACCTGGTGGTCCCTCGGCCAGGTGGCGTCGACGCTGGTGACGACCGTCGACGCGAAGCTCTGGGCGGCGCGGTTCCAGTACCTCGGCATCACGGCGACGCCCGTGGCCTGGCTGCTGTTCGCGGCGACCTACACGGGGCGCCTGCGCCGGCTCGTGCGCGCCTGGCCGCTCCTCGCCCTCGTCCCCGTCACGGTCACGGCCCTCGCCTTCACGAACGATCTGCACGGCTGGATCTGGCGCGAGGCCACGCTCTCCGTGCACGCGGGCTACGTCGGCTGGGAACTCGCCTACGGTCCCGCCTTCCGGCTGCACACGCTCTGGGCCTACGCCCTCGTCGGCGCCGGCGTGCTGGTGATGCTCGACGGCCTGATCCGTTCGCCCTGGCACCGGCGGCGCCTCGGGGCGCTGCTCGGCGCGCCACTTCTCGTCCTCGCCGCCAACTTCTTCTACCTCGTTCCGGGCTCCCCCCTGCCCTGGCTGGACCTGACGCCGCTCGGCTTCGCCCTCGCCGGCGGCCTCTTCTCCACGGTCCTCACGCGCGAACTCTTCGACCTCGTGCCCGTGAGCCGGGAACTCGTCATGCGCGACCTGCCGGACGCGGTGTTCGTGCTCGCGCGGAGCGGACGCGTCGTCGACCTGAACCCGGCGGCCCTCGCCCTCGCGGGCCGGGCGGAGGCGGACGCGGTCGGCCGCCCGCTCTGGGACCTGCTGCCCGTGACCCGGGAGCAGCTCGACGCGGCGCCGGCGGAGGGGACCTTCGAGCTGACGCTCGAGCTCGGGGGCGCGACCCGCGCCTTCCGGGTCGGGCGCACGGAGGTGCGCGACCCCCGGGGCGAGCGTGCCGGACGCGCGCTCGTCTTCCACGACCACACGGACCGCTGGCACGCGGAACGGGAGCTCCGGGACACGGCCGAGGCCCTGGAACGGGCCCACCGGGAACTGGAACGGCTCACGACCCTCGACGGGCTCACGCGCCTGCCGCACCGGCGCGCGTTCCTGCGCACGGCGGACGAGGAGATGGGCCGGGCGCGGCGCTACGACCGCGGCCTCTCCCTGCTTCTGGTCTCCCTCGACCGGCTCGGGGCCGTGGACGCGACCTTCGGCGCCGACGCAGCGGACGAGATCGTGCGCGGGCTGGCCACGCTGCTCGAGACCAACCGGCGGGACGGCGACCATCTCGGGCGCGTGAGCGGCGGCGAGTTCGCGCTCCTGCTCCCGGAGACGGACCTGCGCCGGGCCGGGCTCGTGGCGGATCGGCTCCGACGGGTGATCGCGCGCACGCGCTTCCGCAACGGCGCCGGCGAGGCGCACGCCCTGACCACGAGCATGGGACTGGTGGGACTCCGGACCGAGGACCGGACCGCCGACGAACTTCTCCAGCGCGCCCGGCAGGCCCTCGCCGCGGCGCGCGCCGCCGGCGAGGACCGGGTCGGCTACGCGTAGCGGCGCAGGAAGGTCAGGGCGCGCTCACCGAGGAGCTCCGTGGCGTGGGGAGCGAAGACGTCCCCGGCGATCACGTGGCGCGAGCCCGCGTCCCCGGCGACCCGCTCCACCTCGAGCGGCCGGGCGCCGAAGCGCGGCAGCAAGCGCTCCGTGAGCCGCGAGTCCACCGTGTCGTCCTCGGGGTGGTAGCAGACGAGGGTCGGCGCCACGAGCTTCTCGAGGGGCGCCCGGCGCACGGCGCCCACGAGCTGCATCATGGGGATGAGCGCCGTGGTGGGGTAGCGCGTGGTCCAGTAGCGCGCGTGCCCCTCGTTCTCCGGCTCCACGATGCGCTCCGGCCCGACCAGCCGCGGGGCCCACCAGCGGGCGCCAGGCAGGTTCAGCAGCGCGGAGCGTCGGTCCCGCGGGCCGAAGTTCGGCGCCACGAGGAGCAGCGCCGCGAGGCGCGGGTCCGGACGCTGCGCCGCGAAGAGCGTCGCGAGGGTCCCGCCCGTGGAAGTGCCGACGAGCACCACGCGCTCGCCGAGGCGCGTCGCGAGCGCCCAGGCCCGCTCTGCGTCCGCGAGCCAGTCGGCCATGCGCGCCTCCCCCATGGCCGCGGGCGTGCGTCCGTGGCCGGCGAGGCGGGCGTAGAAGAGGTTCGCGCCGAGCGCGTCGGCGATGCGGTCGCAGAGCGGCGCCGTCTCCCGCCGACTCGCGGAGAAGCCGTGGAGGTAGACGAGCGAAAGCGGCCGCCGCTCGCGGCGGCCCCCGGCCCAGACGATGCGCGCGTCGGCATCCTCGCGCACGTCGCCGAGTGCCGCCTCGCGGGCCGCGAGCCAGTCGTCGAGGGCTTCCAGGGCCTCGGGGACGGCGTCCGCGTCCCGACTCACGCGCCGAGCACCGCGTCCACGTGCTCGCGCAGCGTGCTCAGGCGGAAGGGCTTGGGCACGAGCACGAAGTCCCGCCGCTCGCGCCAGGACGCGA
>JAZBPF010000734.1:0-2291 GCA_036351515.1 Pseudomonadales bacterium
ATGCCCCGAGAGGCTGGAAGCGGCTTTCGTCCCGCCCACCCCGGCGTCTTGAATCTTCCTGATCCAAGACCCGAGAAACCATACAAGCGGGCTTCAGCCGCGACTCTGCGGGGGCGGGTAGTCGTCGCCGCTGAAGCTTGCTCCCACAGGCTTCGTGGGAAGCGCACGCAGTGCGCGATCGGGCCGGGGCAGTGGATTCGTCGGGGCGGGGCAACAGGTCCGATCGCCGAGTGCGTCGGCTTCCCTCGGGGGACGGGCGCGCTGCCTCAGCCGGCGCCGGCGCGGGCCGGGGGCGTGGGTTCGCCGGCGAGGGTCCGGGCGACCTGCCCGAGCATGTCCTGCACGGCGAAGGGCTTGGCCAGCACGGCCACGACGCCCGCGTCGCCGGCCTCGCCGAGATCCTGCCCGTAGCCCGTGCAGAGGATCACCGGCGGCGCTCCCTCCACCTCGCGGAGCTGGCGGGCGAGGTCGGTCCCCGTGAGCCGGGGCATGGTCTGGTCCGTGATGACCAGATCCACGTTCTGCGCAGAGCCCTTCAGGAAGTCGAGCGCCGTACCCGGGTCGTTGAAGACCGTGGTGCGGTAGCCGGCGTGCTCGAGCAGCTCCTGGAGGAAGTTGGCCACCGACACCTCGTCGTCGACGATCACCACGTGACCGGTCCCGGAGGCGTGGGACTGCTGGGGCGGGCATTCCGGGACCCGCTGGATCTCCTCGCGCGGCGCCTCCGGCAGGGTCTGCGGCGGGAAGAAGATGCGGAAGGTGGTGCCCTTGCCGACCTCGCTCTCGACCTCGAGATGCCCCCCGTAGCGGTGCACGATCCCCTTGATGATCGACAGGCCGAAGCCGGTGCCGCGCCCCTCGCGGGAGGTGGTGACGATGGGATCGAAGAGGCGCCGCAGGCGCGCCGGCGGGATCCCGCAGCCGTCGTCCACCACCTCGAGGAGGATGTGATCGCCGTCGAAGCGCGCCCCGCAGGCGGAGCAGGTCCGCGGCTCCAGCGCGTCGTGGCGGGCGAGATGCACGCGGATCATGCCCGTGCGCGCCACGGCGTTCCTGGCGTTGATGAAGAGGTTCAGGATCACCTGCTGCAGATGCGCCGGGTCGATCCACACCGGCTGCAGCGTCGCGTCGATGTCGCGCTCGAGGCGGATCGAGGTGGGGATCACGGCGCGCAGCATGCGCATGACCCCGTCGATCTCCTGTTCGAGGCGCACGACCCGGGGCTGGCCGCCGTCGTTGCGGCTGAAGTTCAGGAGCTGGGCGATGAGGTCCCGGGCGCGCTGGCCGGCGGAGATGACCTCCTCGAGGTAGCTCCCTCCGACCTCCTCGGGACGCCCGTCGAGGGTCATGCGGGCGAGCTCCGCGTACCCGATCATGCTCGCCAGGATGTTGTTGAAGTCGTGGGCGATGCCGCCCGCGAGCTGGCCGATGGCGGCCATGCGGCGCGCCTGCTCGAGCTGCATCTCGAGGCGTACGCGGGTCTCGTCGCGCAGGCGCCCGGCCGTGATGTCCCGGGCGATCCCGTAGGTGCCCTCGAAGACCTGCTCGCCGTCGGCGCGCTCCGTGTAGAGACCCGTGGCGCTCACCTGGATCCAGCGCACCTCGTCCTCGCCGGGATCGGCGAGCTTGAGTTCGAGGTTGCGCGTCGCGCGGTGCCCGGTGCGCCGTTCGTTGAAGCGGCGGTTCGCCCGCTCCTGCTCGGCCTCGCTGAAGAGGATGGTCCAGTGCTGCCCGCGCAGGGCCTCCGGGGCCCGGCCGAAGATCGCTGCCGCGCTCGAGGACGCGAAGGTGAAGCAGCCCTCGGCATCCAGCGTGTAGATGACGTCGGGAGACTGGTCGACGAGGAAGTGGTAGAGGCGGTTCGACTCGTTGATGCGCCCGAGCACCTCGAGCGCCTCGGCGTCCCGGCGCCGCGCCATGATGGCGTCGTCGATGCTCCGGAGCAGGTCGTCGGGCTCGCAGGGCTTGCCGAGGTAGTCGAAGGCGCCGAGCTTGAGCAGCCGACGGAGCTGGTCGTCCCGGTCCTCGCCGCTGACGACGATGACCTTGGGGGGCGCGGGCAGGGCGTTGACCTCGTCGAGCACCTCGTAGCCCGTGAGTCCGGGCATGTTCAGGTCGAGGAGCACCACGTCGCAGCGGGGGTCGCGCTCGAGGAGATCGAGCACCTGGTCGCCCACCACGAGGTCGGCCACCGTGTGCCCGGCGGCGACGAGGATCTGCGCCAGGCTCTTGGCGTATCTGGGATCGTCGTCGACGATCAGGATGCGGCCCGGTTCCCCCCGATCCCCCAT
>JAZBPF010000735.1:0-5424 GCA_036351515.1 Pseudomonadales bacterium
CGAGAACGGCGAGACGGCGCCCGAGGGCGCCCTGCGGGAGACCTGGGAGGAGGCACGCGCGAGCGTGGAGCTCGACGGGCTCTACGCCCTCTTCAACCTGCCGCACATCGACCAGCTCTACCTGTTCTTCCGCGGACGCCTCGTGGAACCAGCCTGCGCGCCGGGGCCCGAGAGCCTGGAGGTGGCGCTCGTGGAGCCCGGGGCCATCCCCTGGGACGAGCTCGCGTTTCCCGTGGTCCGCGACGCCCTGCGCTGGTGGTGCACGGACCGGGAGGCCGGCACCTTCCCCGTGCGCACGGGCGACGTGCTCTTCTCCCGGGGCCTCGGCCGATGACCGCGCTGCCCTTCGAGGACTACGCCGGCGAGCTCCCGGTGCTGGAATCCGAACGGCTGCGCCTGCGTCCCCTGACGGAGGCGGACGTGGCCGGCCTCTTCGCGATCTTCTCCGACCCGGAGGTGACGCGGTACTGGTCGTCGCCGCCGCTCGAGTCGGAGGCCGACGCGGCGACGCTCCTCGAGGAGATCCACGAGGAGTACGCCCGGGGGGAACTGCTGGAGTGGGGGCTCGAGCGACGCGACGTCCCGGGCGTGATCGGGACCTGCTCGCTCATGGCCCTGTCGCTGGCGAACCGCCGCGGTGAGCTCGGCTTCGCGCTCCGGCGCGACGCCTGGGGCCGGGGCTACGTGCAGGAGATCCTGCCCGTGCTGGTCACCTGGGCCTTCGGGCCCCTGGGCCTGCACCGGCTGGAGGCGGACGTGGATCCCCGGAACGAGGCGTCGGTCCGCGCCCTCGAGCGCCTCGGCTTCCGCGTCGAGGGACGGCTCCGGGACCGCTGGCAGGTCACCGGAGAGGTGCAGGACACGCTGATCCTCGGGCTCCTCGAGCCCGAGTGGCGCGCCCGCGGGTCCGGCTGAACGGGCTCAGCCGAGCCAGGCGCGGGCGTTGCGGAACAGGCGCATCCAGGGGGCTTGCTCGCCCCAGGCCTCCGGATGCCAGGAGAGCTGGCGGGTCAGGAACACCCGCTCCGGATGCGGCATCATGATCGTGACGCGCCCGTCGGCGTTGCAGAGCCCCGCCGCGCCGCCGGCGGAACCGTTCGGGTTCGCCGGATAGCGCGTCGCGACGGCCCCGTCCCCCTCCACGTAGCGCAGACCCACGAGCCCGGCGGCGTCCAGCGCCGCTGCGTCCCCCTCCCCGAACGCCGCCCGCCCCTCGCCGTGGGCCACGGCCACGGGGATGCGCGCGCCCTCCATGCCGCGCAGGAGCACCGACGGCGAGGCGTCCACGCGGACCTGCACGAGGCGCGCCTCGAACTGCTCGGAGCGGTTGCGCAGGAAGCGCGGCCAGTGCGCCGTCCCCGGGATCAGCTCCGCGAGGGCGGCCATCATCTGGCAGCCGTTGCACACGCCGAGGGCGAAGGCGTCCGTGCGGTGGAAGAAGCGCTCGAAGGCGGCCCGCGTCGGCTCGTGGAAGAGGATCGACTTGGCCCAGCCCTCGCCGGCGCCGAGCACGTCGCCGTAGGAGAAGCCGCCGCAGGCCGCGAGGCCGTGGAAGCCCGCGAGGTCCGCGCCGCCCTCGAGAAGGTCGGAGACGTGCACGTCCACGGCCTCGAAGCCCGCGAGGTGGAAGGCGGCGGCCATCTCGAGCTGCCCGTTGACCCCCTGCTCCCGGAGGATCGCGACCCGCGGCCTCGCGCCGGTGGCCACGAAGGGGGCCGCGGGGTCCTCCTGCGGGTCGAAGGTCAGCTCCGGGACCAGGCCCGGATCGTCGTCGATGCGGGCGAACTCCTCCGCCGCACAGCCGGGATGGTCCCGCAGCGCCTGGAGCCGGTGGCTCGTCTCGGCCCAGGTGCGCTGGGCAGCGGCGCGGGAGCGCTCCAGCACGACGTCCCCACCCCGGCGGACCCGGATCCGGTCGTCGTCCCGGGTCCGGCCGGCGACGCGGACGCAGCCCCCGAGACCCGCCTCCGCGAACCGTGCGAGCACCGTGTCGACGGACGTCGCCTCGACCTGCACGAGGGCGCCGAGCTCCTCGGCGAAGAGCGCCGCGAGCGGCTCCGCCGCCTCCGGCAGCTCGAGCTCCACCCCGCAGCGACCGGCGAAGGCCATCTCGCAGACGCAGGCCCACAGGCCCCCGTCGGACCGGTCGTGGTAGGCGAGAAGCAGGCGGTCCGCCGCCAGGGACTGGATCGCCCCGAAGAAGGCCGCGAGGCGGGCCGGGTCGTCCACGTCCGGGACCGCGTCCCCGAGCTGCCCGAAGACCTGGGCGAGCACGGACCCGCCGAGGCGGTCCCGCCCGGCGCCGAGGTCCACGAGCAGGAGCGCGGTCTCGCCGCGGTCCGTGCGCAGCTGCGGCGTGAGCGTGCCGGTGACGTCGGTGACCGGCGCGAAGGCGGAGACGATCAGGGAGAGGGGCGCGGTGACGCTGCGCGCCGCGCCGCCCTCCTCCCAGACCGTGCGCATGGACAGGGAGTCCTTGCCCACGGGGATGGCGATGCCGAGGGCCGGGCAGAGCTCCATGCCCACGGCCTCGACGGCCTCGAAGAGGGCCTGGTCCTCCCGGCCGTGGCCGGCGGCGGCCATCCAGTTCGCGGACAGGCGTACGTCCCCGAGCTCGCCGATGCGCGCCGCGGCGAGGTTCGTGAGCGCCTCGCCGACCGCCATGCGCGCCGAGGCGCGGGCATCCACGAGCGCCAGCGGCGGGCGTTCGCCCAGGGCCATGGCCTCGCCCGCGAGGGTGTCGAAGGCGGCGCTGGTGACCGCCACGTCGGCGACGGGCACCTGCCAGGGGCCGACCATCTGGTCCCGGGCCACGAGGCCGGTGATGGTCCGGTCCCCGATGGTGATCAGGAACGCCTTCGACGCCACGGCCGGGAAACGCAGTACCCGGTCGGCGGCTTCGCCGAGTTCCACGGCGGAAAGCTCCAGGGCCGGCGGCGCCCGGCGCACGGTCTCGTAGCTCCGGTGCATGCGCGGCGGCTTGCCGAAGAGCACGGACAGGGGCAGGTCCACGGGCCGGTCGTCGAAGTGCCGATCCTCGACGAGCAGCTCCGGGTCGCGCACGGCGCGGCCCACCACGGCGAAGGGGCAGCGCTCCCGCCGGCAGAGCGCCTCGAAGGCCTCGAGGCGGTCCGGGCGGATCGCGAGCACGTAGCGTTCCTGCGCCTCGTTGCACCAGAGCTCGAGGGGCGAGAGGCCGGGCTCGGCGCTCGGGACGTCCCGGAGCTGGAAGCGGCCGCCCACGCCACCGTCCTTGACGAGTTCCGGGAGGGCGTTCGAGAGCCCACCGGCGCCCACGTCGTGGATCAGGCTGATGGGGTTCTCCGCGCCAAGGGCGCAGCAGCGGTCGATGACCTCCTGGCACCGGCGCTGCATCTCCGGGTTGCCGCGCTGCACGGAGGCGAAGTCGAGCTCGGCGTCGCTCGTGCCCGTGGCGACGGAGGAGGCGGCGCCGCCGCCGAGGCCGATGAGCATGGCCGGCCCGCCGAGGACCACGAGCCAGGCACCCGGCGCCACGGGCTCCGCCTGCACGTGCTCGCCGCGGACGTTGCCGAGGCCGCCGGCGATCATGATCGGCTTGTGGTAGCCGCGGAGCTCCGGGCCGTCGCCGAGGTCCACGGCCAGCTCGAAGGTGCGGAAGTAGCCGGCGAGGGCCGGACGGCCGAACTCGTTGTTGAAGGACGCCGCCCCGATGGGCCCCTCGAGCATGATCTCGAGCGGCGAGGCGATGCGCTCGGGGCGGCCGTAGCCGGTCTCCCAGGGCTGGGGCCAGTCCGGGATCGCGAGATGGGAGACCGTGAAGCCGGTCAGGCCCGCCTTGGGCTTGGAACCGCGGCCCACGGCGCCCTCGTCGCGGATCTCCCCGCCGGAGCCGGTCGCCGCCCCGGGGAAGGGCGCGATCGCCGTCGGGTGGTTGTGCGTCTCGACCTTCATGAGCACGTGGATCGGCTCGCGCTCGAAGCGGTAGCGGCGCGTACCGGGCTCCACCCACAGGCGCGAGGCGACCGGGCCCTCGATCACCGCGGCGTTGTCCGCGTAGGCGGAGAGGATCCCGCGGCCGTTCACGGCCTCGTGCGTGTGGCGGATCATCCCGAAGAGGGAGCGCTCCCGGTCCACGCCGTCGACGGTCCAGCTCGCGTTGAAGATCTTGTGGCGGCAGTGCTCGGAGTTCGCCTGGGCGAACATCATGAGCTCCACGTCCGTCGGATCGCGCTCGAGGCGCGCGAAGGCGTCGGCGAGGTAGTCGATCTCGTCCGGGGCGAGCGCCAGGCCGAGGCGTGCGTCCGCCGCTTCCAGGGCACCCCGCCCCTCGGCGAGGACCGGCACCCGCGTCAGCGGCGCGGGCTCCGCGTCCGCGAAGAGCACCGCGGGATCGGCGTCCGGGGCGAGGACCGCCTCGACCATGCGGTCGAAGAGCGGCGTCGTCAGCGCCGCGGACGGCGTCGCGCCGGCCACCCACCAGCGCACGCCGCGCTCGATGCGCACGACGAGGCCGAGGCCGCAGTTGCGGGCGATGTCCGTGGCCTTGCTCGACCAGGGCGAGATGGTGCCGGGGCGGGGCACCGTGAGGGCGAGGGGCGCTCCGGCGAGCACGAAGGGCGTGGCCGCGCCGGACCGGAGCAGGGTCTCGAGGAGTCCCCGCTCCCGCGGATCCGGCTCCCGCACGAGCTGGCAGAAGTGGACGTAGCAGGCGCGCAGATCCGTGACGGCGGGATCCACGGCCGCGAGCCGCGCGAGGAGCTTCTCGCGCCGGAAGTCCGACAGGGCGTCGGCGCCGGGCAGTTCCAGGATCGTCCCGCTCATGGCTCCCCTTCTCTCTCCCCTGGTCTCGCCCCGGGCTCGGCGTCGCGCCGGGCCCGGAAGAAGGTCCGGAGCTGCGCCGCGGCCTCCTCGGCGAGCACGCCGGCCGTCACCGCCACGCGATGGTTCAGGCCCGGGTTCTCGAGCACCCGGGCGCTGCTGCGCACGGCCCCGGCCCGCGGCTCCTCCGCGCCGTAGACGAGCCGCGCGATGCGCGCGTGCACGAGCGCGCCGGCGCACATGGTGCAGGGCTCGATGGTCACGTACAGGGTCGCGCCGGGCAGCCGGTAGTTGCCGACGCGTGCGCAGGCGGCCCGCAGCGCCTCGAGCTCCGCATGCGCCGTGGGATCCCGGGCGGCGATGGGCCGGTTCGTCCCCTCGCCGAGGATCTCGCCGTCGCGCACGACGACGGCCCCCACGGGCACCTCGCCGGCCTCGGCCGCCCGCTCCGCGAGAGCGAGGGCGCGGCGCATGAAGCGGACGTCGTCGAGGGCCGCTCCGGGCTCTTCGTTCATTCCCACTCGATGGTGGCGGGGGGCTTGCTCGAGATGTCGTAGACCACGCGCGAGATGCCGGCGATCTCGTTGATGATGCGGTTCGAGACCGTGGCCAGGAGTGCGTGCG
>JAZBPF010000736.1:0-4892 GCA_036351515.1 Pseudomonadales bacterium
GCCTCCGGCTCCTCGTGGCGCGTCCACCGCGCCCGCCAGACGAAGGCGAGGAGCGGCAGGTAGACGACCGCCGTCACGAGGTAGGGCAGGTGCGGGTCGATCTGGTACAGGCCCGTGCCCAGGAGCGGACCGATGGTGAAGCCGAGGGGGCCGCAGGAGCTCGCCACGCCGGCCACGGCGCCCTGCTCCTCGGGACCCACCGCGAGGGACGCGCCAGCCATGAAGCCTGGCCCCGCGAGCCCCATGCCGAGGCCGAGCACGCCCATGGCCAGGAACAGGGGCGTGCGCGTGTCGGCCAGCGTCATGACCAGGAAGGCCGCGATGAGCAGGGGCAGGGCGATGCGCAGGAGCGTCCCCGGGGCCAGGTCCATGCGCTGCACGATCACCCCCTGGGAGACGAGCGACATGAGCGCCGAGAACATCATCGCGAAGCCGAAGAGGCGCGCGGTCTGCTGCCCCGTCAGTCCGAGCACGTCCTGGAAGCGGAAGGCGAGGGTCTGCTGGACCACCGCGAAGCCCATGAACATGAGCACGCCCACGACGACGAAGGGCAGGATCCGCGGGTCCGTGTAGCGCAGGCGCCCGCGGCGCTGGGCCAGCGCCTGGCGCTTCGGCTCCGGCAGCACCGCGGCCACGACGATGGCCGCCACCAGGGTCGCCAGCGCCGCGAAGTAGAGCGGCGCGAGGAGCGAGATGCCCGCGAGCAGCCCGCCGATCGCCGGGCCGAGGATCGCGCCCACGTTGTTCGACGCGCCGATGCCCCCCATGCCCTTCGTGCGCCCGGCCACGTCCGTCACGTCGGCCACGTAGGCGCTCGCCGCCGGCGGCGTCGCCGACATCACCGTCGACTGGCCCATGCGCAGCACCGTGAGCAGGAAGAACGCCGTCAGCGGGGCGATGAGCCCGGTCATGGCGGCCCAGAAGCCGGTGGCGAAGATCAGGGTGCCGATCGTGTAGCCCACGAGCCCCGTGAGCAGCACTCGCTTGCGCCCCCAGCGGTCGCTGGTCCGCCCCCAGATCGGCGAGGCGATGAAGAAGGTGATGGACGACGCCGAGACGATGGCGCCGACCTGCATCTCCACGAGACCGATCTCGCGCCCGAGCGGCGGCAGCACCGCGAACACGATCGTCTGCCCCATGCCCACGGCGATGAGGCAGCCGAAGAGGATCGCGAAGGCGCGCCGGCGGTCCGGGACGCCCGCCGCCGCGGCGGCGTCGAGGGAGGGGGCGGCCACGGCTCAGCGCACGACGGTGTCGGCTTCGGCGCCGAGGGCCTCGAGGCGCAGCGTGTCGCCGTCGCGGACGACGGTGGTCACGGAGGTGTAGTCCGGACGGAACACGACCATGCGATCGTCGTTCCGCAACCGGCCCACGACGGCGTTGATGGCGACGAAGTGGCTGAAGATCACCGTGTCCCGCTCCAGGCCGGCGATGCAGTCGACGACGGCGTCGCGCCAGCGCTGCAGGGCCGGGTCGAGGTCGCCCCAGGTGCCCGCCATGGCCTCGCGCAGCCAGGCGGCGCGATCCTCGAGATCCTCCGTGGGGGAGGGGATCTCGGCGACGCGTGGCTCCACGCGGGGCTCCGCACCCCAGCGGCGGGAAAGGGGCGCCGCCGTCTCCCGGGTCCGGGCCAGGGGGCTGGTCAGCAGCTCGAGGGGGCCGAGCGGCGCGAGGCGCTCGGCCACCGCTTCCGCCTGGGCGCGGCCCGTCTCGTCGAGGCCCGGATCCGCGTGCGCGCCCCAGCCGGCGGCGGCCTTGCCGTGGCGGACGAGGTGGATGCGGACCATGGGGACCTCCGGGCGCGGGAACGCGGGGCGCGATCATAGCAGGCGGGCCCGCGCCGCCGGGGGCTCGCTTGAATTCCCCCGCCCCCTCCGGCCCAATAGTCAGTCGCCTCCCGGGCGCCTTCTCACTGCTGTGGACGCTGTATGACCATCCATGAAACGGTGCTGTCGACCGACAGCATGCCCGACACCACGGTGGACGTCCGCGACGTCTTCGGCATCGACGTCGACCTGAAGGTGCCCGCCTTCTCCGAACGCACCGAGTACGTCCCCGACGTCGATCCCAGCTACCGCTTCGACCGGGGCACGACCCTGGCGATCCTCGCCGGCTTCGCGCACAACCGCCGGGTGATGGTCCAGGGCTATCACGGCACCGGGAAGTCGACGCACATCGAGCAGGTGGCGGCGCGCCTGAACTGGCCCTGCATCCGCATCAATCTCGACTCGCACATCAGCCGCATCGACCTCATCGGCAAGGACGCGATCGTCCTCGAGGACGGCAAGCAGGTCACCGAGTTCCGTGAGGGGATGCTCCCCTGGGCGCTGCAGCATCCGGTGGCGCTCGTCTTCGACGAGTACGACGCCGGCCGCCCGGACGTGATGTTCGTGATCCAGCGGGTCCTCGAGGTCGAGGGCAAGCTCACGCTCCTCGACCAGAACCGGGTCATCGCCCCGCATCCGGCGTTCCGCCTCTTCGCCACGGCGAACACCGTGGGCCTCGGGGACACGACGGGCCTCTACCACGGCACCCAGCAGATCAACCAGGGTCAGATGGACCGCTGGAACATCGTCACGACCCTGAACTACCTGCCCCACGACGACGAGACCGCGATCGTCCTCTCCAAGATCCCCGAGTGGCAGACCGACGAGGGCCGGCGGCTGGTGAACAGCATGGTCTCCATCGCCGAGCTGACCCGGAAGGGCTTCATCGGCGGCGAGCTCTCCATCGTCATGTCGCCGCGGACCGTCATCTCCTGGGCGCAGAACGCGATCATCTTCGACGACGTCGCCTTCGCCTTCCGGGTCTCGTTCCTGAACAAGTGCGACGAGATGGAGCGGCCCATCGTCGCGGAGTACTACCAGCGCTGCATGGGCGAGGACCTCGGGGACGCGTCCCGGGGCATCACCATGCGTGCCGCCGGCGCGTCCTGACGCCGCGGCGCCGGGCCGGGACACCATGAGCGAAGCGGAAGGCCCCTTCGAATCCTTCAAGCGCGCCACCGTCGCCACCATGCGGGCGCTGTCGGGGGACGACGAGCTCGAGGTCAGCTTCGGGCAGGGGCAGCCCATGCTGCGGGGTAACCGCGCCCGCGTGCCCCTCCCGCAGCTCGGCTGCTCCGCCGAGGAGGTCGGCGCGACCCGGGGCATCGCCGACGCCTTCGCGCTGCGCATCGCCCACCACGACGCCGCCCTCCACCAGCGCAACCGGCCCCCGGCCGGCGTAGGCCTCGATCTCTACGAGAGCGTCGAGGACGCGCGCTGCGCGAGCATCGGCTCCCTGCGCATGGAAGGGGTGGCGCAGAACCTCGACGCGAGCCTCGAGGCCGACTGCCGCCGCGCCGCCTTCGACCGCATCCAGACCCGGAACGAGGCGCCCCTCGGCCTCGCCGTCGGGCTCATGCTCCGCGAGCGCATGACCGGCCGCCCGCTGCCGCCCGCGGCGGAGCAGGTGGTGGCTCCCTGGCGCGCCTGGGTGCAGGAGCGCGCCGGGGAGGACCTCGAACACCTCGCGGGCCTCATCGACGATCAGAAGGCCTTCTCGCGCTTCTCGCGCACGCTCATCGCCGACCTCGGTCTCGCCGCCGACCTCGAGGAGCCGCCGGAGAACGCCGACGCCGAGAGCGAGACCGAGGCGATCGACGAGCACTCCGAGGGCAGCAGCGAGATGCAGCCCCAGGAGGTGTCCGTCGACGAGTCGGGCTCCATGGAGGAGAGCGACGACGGCGACCGGGCACTCATGGAGATGAACGCCGAGGCCGAGGAGGGCGAGACCGAGGGCCAGGACGACGGCGAGGAGCCGAACCCGCAGACTCAGGACGAGCAGGGCCGGATCCGCGTCGACGTCGACTACGCCGCCTTCACGCGCCGCTTCGACGAGGTGATCGACGCCCCCGAGCTCTGCGAGCCCGGCGAACTCGACCGCCTGCGCGGCCTCCTCGACCAGCAGCTCCAGTCCGTGCAGGTCGCCACCTCGCGCCTCGCGAACCGGCTCCAGCGCCGGCTCATGGCGCAGCAGAAGCGCACCTGGGACTTCGACCAGGAGGAGGGGATCCTCGACGCGGCGCGCCTGGCGCAGGTCATCGTCGATCCCACGAGTCCGCTCGCCTACAAGCAGGAGCGCGAGACCAACTTCCGCGACACGGTGGTCACGCTGCTCATCGACAGCTCCGGGTCCATGCGCGGGCGCTCCATCGCCATCGCGGCGATGTGCGCGGACATCCTCGGGCGCACGCTCGAGCGCTGCGGCGTGAAGGTGGAGATCCTCGGCTTCACGACCCGCGCCTGGCGGGGCGGGCAGTCCCGCGAACTCTGGATCCAGCAGGGCAAGCCGGTCTCGCCGGGGCGCCTGAACGATCTCCGGCACATCGTCTACAAGGCCGCCGACGATCCCTGGCGCCGGGCCCGACGCAACCTCGGCCTGATGATGCGCGAGGACCTGCTCAAGGAGAACATCGACGGCGAGGCGCTCATCTGGGCGCACAACCGCATCGTCACCCGCAACGAGCAGCGCAAGGTGCTCATGGTGATCTCCGACGGCCTGCCCGTGGACAACTCGACGCTGCTGGTGAACCCCAGCAACTACCTCGAGCAGCACCTCAAGTACGCCATCGACATGGTGGAAAACTACTCGCCGGTGGAACTCATCGCCATCGGCATCGGCCACGACGTCACCCACCACTACTCCCGGGCGGTGACCATCACCGACGCCGAGCAGCTCGGCGGGGCCATGACCGACCAGCTCGCCGAACTCTTCGACGTGCCCCGCTAGCGGGCCGCCCGGCCGCTCCGCCTCGGGCGCGAGCGGCCGGCAGTGCCGCCGACGCCGCCCTTGCACTCCCGGCCCCGGGGGCATAGGTTCCGGGCCGAGGGGATCCGTCTGCGTGGGGA
>JAZBPF010000737.1:0-4139 GCA_036351515.1 Pseudomonadales bacterium
CCGGAGGAAAGTGGCGAAGGTCGACCGGGAGATCCCTGCGGATCAGGGCTCGGGAAGCCGAGGGAACGGCATTCGACGGGACGACCGTCCCCGCGGCGAGCGATGGCCGTGGGCTCACCCCCTCAGGGATAGGTCGCGGCATCGGTCAATGCCGGAGCACGGGAATCCTTCGTGGAGAGCACCGGCGTCTCCCCGGGCCCCATCGGCCAGGCGATCGCCAGCTCCGGGGCGTCCCAGCGAACGGCGCGCTCGTGCTCGGGAGCGTAGTAGTCGGTGCACTTGTACTGGAAATCCGCCGACTCCGAGGTGACGTAGAAGCCGTGCGCGAAGCCGGGCGGCACCCAGAGCATGCGGTGGTTCTCCGCCGACAGGGTCACGCCCACCCAGCGCCCGAAGGTCGGAGAGGATCGCCGGAGGTCGACCGCCACGTCGAACACCTCGCCCGCCGTCACCCGGACGAGCTTCCCCTGGGGCTGGCGGATCTGGTAGTGCAGCCCGCGGAGGATGCCCCGCGCGGAGCGGCTGTGGTTGTCCTGCACGAAGTCGTGGTCGATGCCGAGTTCCGCGAAGCTGCGGCGTTGCCAGGTCTCCATGAAGAAGCCCCGCTCGTCCCCGAACACCTTCGGTTCGAGCAGCCGGACGTCGGGGAGATCGGTCGGGAGCACCTTCATCGCGTTTTTCCTGGCTCGCCGCACATGTAGGGCTCGTTCGGCGACCGGGCTCCGGCGCCGTGACGCGCCATCCTAGAACACCCGGTCCTCGAGCATGCGCAGCAGATAGCGTCCGTACTCGTTCTTCGCGAGGGGCTCCGCGAGGCGCCGGACCTGAGCCTCGTCGATGAAGCCCATGCGGTAGGCCGTTTCCTCCGGCGCGCACACCTTCAGCCCCTGGCGGCGCTCGATGGTGGCGATGAAGGTGGACGCGTCGAGCAGGGACTCGTGCGTCCCCGTGTCGAGCCAGGCCATGCCCCGGCCCATGACCTCGACGTTCAGGGCGCCATCGCGCAGGTAGGCGAGGTTCACGTCGGTGATCTCGAGTTCGCCGCGCGGGGAGGGTCGCACCGCCCGCGCGATCTCGACGACCCGTTCGTCGTAGAAATAGAGGCCGGTCACCGCGTAGCGGGACTTCGGTTTCGGGGGCTTCTCCTCGAGGCTCACGGCGCGGCCGTCCGCGTCGAACTCCACCACACCGTAGCGCTCGGGGTCCGTGACGGGGTAGGCGAAGACCGTCGCACCGGCCTCGCGCCCATCCGCGTTCCGCACGAGCTCCTGAAGGTCGTGCCCGTAGTAGACGTTGTCCCCGAGGATCATGGCGCTCGGGTGCCCGTCGAGGAAGCGTTCGCCGATGAGGAAGGCCTCGGCGAGCCCGTTCGGGGCGTCCTGGACCGCGTAGGACAGCTCCATGCCCCACTGGCTGCCGTCCCCGAGCAGCTGCTCGAAGAGCGGCGTGTGTTCGGGGGTGGAGATGATGAGGATCTCGCGGATGCCCGCAAGCATGAGTGTGCAGAGCGGGTAGTAGATCATGGGCTTGTCGAACACGGGCAGGAGCTGCTTCGACGCCGCGTGGGTGATCGGGTAGAGGCGCGTGCCGCTGCCTCCCGCGAGGATGATGCCGCGTCTGCTGGTCACGCTCTGCTCCCGCTGCCTGATCCGGTTCCCGCGCTCACGCCGCGCGGAGCGCCACGAGCTCGTCGACGACCGCGTCGACCCCTTCCGTCCACGCCGGCATGCGAAGCCCGAAGGCCCGCTCGATGCGATCGACGGCGAGCCGCGAGTTCAGCGGCCGTCGCGCCGGCGTGGGAAACGCCGTGGTCGGCACCGGTCGGATGGCGTCGGCGGAGACGGCGATCGGACGGCCTCCCGCGCGCGCTCGCTCGATCACGCGCCGTGCGTAGTCGTGCCAGCTGGTCTCCCCCCGGGCGACGAGATGGTAGATTCCCGCCTGCCCCTGCGCATCCGCCGGCACCACGGATCGGAGCGCGTGCGCGGTCACGTCGGCGATGAGATCGGCCCCGGTCGGGGCACCGATCTGGTCGTCCACCACCTGGAGCGCATCCCGTTCCCCCGCCAGGCGCAGCATGGTGCGCAGGAAGTTCGCACCGGTGGCCGCGTACACCCAGCTCGTGCGGAAGATCAGGTGGCGATCGAGACCACGGGCCAGCGCCTGCTCTCCCGCGAGCTTGCTCTCTCCGTAGGCATTGAGCGGGTCCACCGGATCGCCCTCCCGCCGCGGCGAGGCCCCGGACCCGTCGAAGACGTAGTCCGTGGAGTAGTGGACGAGCCAGGCGCCGACGTCTGCGCAGGCCCGCGCGATCGCCTCGACGGCCTCCGCATTGACCCGGAATGCGAGCGCCCGCTCCTCCTCGGCGCGATCGACGGCCGTGTAGGCGGCCGCGTTGACCACCACGTCGGGGCGGAGTCTGCGGATCGTCCGGGAGACGCCCTCCGGCTCGGCCAGGTCGCCCCAGACCTCCGGTTCGCGATCGGCACGCGTCAGCGCCGTGACCGTGCCGAGGGGCGCGAGGGCGCGACGCAGTGCTCGTCCCACCTGCCCGCCCGCGCCGAACAGCAGGATGTTCACGAGGCGGCCGCCCGTTCCCCGTAGTTGCGCTCGATCCACTCTCGGTAGGCGCCCGAACGCACCTGCTCGACCCATTCCGGATTCGCGAGATACCACCGGACCGTCTTCTCGAGGCCGGTCTCGAAGGTCTCCTCGGGCGCCCAGCCGAGTTCACCGGCCAGCTTGCCGTCGTCGATGGCGTAGCGGCGATCGTGGCCCGGACGGTCGTCCACGAAGGTGATCAGCCGGGAGTGCGGTCCGGCGTCGTCCGGCGCGAGCCGGTCGAGCAGCGCGCAGATGCGCTCCACGACCTCGAGGTTCCGGAGCTCGCAGCGGCCGCCGACGTTGTAGGACTCCCCGACCCGCCCCTGCTCGAGCACACGGCGCAGGGCGCGGACGTGGTCCTCGACGTAGAGCCAGTCGCGGATGTTGTCGCCCCTGCCGTAGACCGGGAGCGGCTTGCCCTCCAGACCGTTGAGGATCATCAGGGGGATGAGCTTCTCGGGGAACTGGTAGGGGCCGTAGTTGTTCGAGCAGTTGGTGAGGACCACCGGCAGCCCGTAGGTGCGGTGCCAGGCCCGGACGAGATGATCGCTGGCCGCCTTGCTGGCCGAGTAGGGCGAGCTCGGGGCGTAGGCGGTCGTCTCGGAGAAACGGGGGTCGTCGGGCCCCAGGTCGCCGTAGACCTCGTCCGTCGAGACGTGATGGAAACGGAAGGCGGCCCTCGCCTCGGCGCCCAGACCGAGCCAGTAGGCCCGGGCCGTCTCGAGGAGCGTCAGCGTGCCCGTGACGTTCGTGTCGATGAAGACCGAGGGGCCGTGGATGGAGCGGTCCACGTGGGATTCCGCCGCGAGGTGGAGGATCGCGCTGGGGCGATGGCGCTCGAAGACGCCTTCGAGCGCCTCCCGGTCGCGCAGGTCCACGTGCTCGAAGGCGTGGCTCGGATCGTCGAAGGCGGCGCCGAGGCTGAGGGGATTGCCTGCGTACGTGAGCGCATCGACGTTCACCACCCGGGTCCCGCCGTCCGCGACCAGGGCGCGGACGAGCGCCGAGCCGATGAAGCCGGCGCCGCCGGTCACGAGCACGCAGGGATGCACGGCTGGGTTTCCCCTCTCGAATCGCAGGGCGGCACGGCGCAGGGCGAACGCAGCCTACCGCGGTGGGTCCATGGCGGGAAACGCCTCCCACGGACCGGCATGAGTGCAGCCTAGCGCCGGCTCCGGAGGGATGCAGGAGCGGGCGCGACGAGCGGCGCCCCCGGCGGGGTCGGGGGTGGGCGCAGGGGCCAGGACCGCTGCCTTCGGGAGCTTCCCACGCCGTCAATCGTGGGAGCCGGCCCCGATCCCACCGGGCGACCGCGTCTTCGATCGAGCGTCGGATCGCCGCTGAAGCGGGCTCCCACATCGGGGTGCGGCACGGCCCTCGTGGGAGCAGGCTTCAGCCGCGACAGCTTCGGCAGGGCCACGAGGTGACCCTGCCCTCCCGCGTGAGTGACGCCGCCTCTCCCCGGGGCCATCGAGCCGGGCGGGCGGTTTGCGGGGCCCGGCGGCCTCGTCGATGATCCAGCCGTCGACCGCTCC
>JAZBPF010000738.1:0-4413 GCA_036351515.1 Pseudomonadales bacterium
GGCGGGTGTTCGGCGGGGTGGCTTCGATCCGGCGGGGGCTCGGCTGGAGCTGGCGTTCACAGCGGGGCTCGTCGGCACGGCCCTGTGGGAGCGGGCTTCAGCCGCGACGGTTTCGGCGCGGGCTGTCTTCGCCGCTGAAGCGGGCTCCCACAGTGGGGTGTCGGCACGGCCTTGTGGGAGCGGGCTTCAGCCTCGACGGCTTCGGCGCGGGGCTGTCGTCGCCGCTGAAGCGGGCTCGCACAGTGGGGTGTCGGCGTGGCCTTGTGGGAGCGGGCTTCAGCCGCGACGGCTTCGGCGCGGGGCTGTCGTCGCCGCTGAAGCGGGCTCCCACAGTGGGGTGTCGGCGTGGCCTTGTGGGAGCGGGCTTCAGCCGCGACGGCTTCGGCCAGGCGCCGTCTTCGCCCGGCCCGCCGGAGCGGCTGAAGCGGACTCGCACGGTGGGGCGTCGGCGCGGGCTCAGCCGCGATCGAGGTCGAGGTCCGTCAGTTTCGTGACGATGGGGTGGGGCGAGGCGGCCGGGTCCTCCGGGGGGACGGTGCCGTCTTCCTCGCGGATCACCCAGGCGGTCTGCAGGCCGGCTTCGGCGGCGGCGTCGAGTTCCTCGCGGACGTCGGAGAGGAAGAGGAGCTCGCCCGGCGGACAGCCGACGGCTTCGGCGATGGCGCGGTAGGACGCGGCCTCGCGCTTGGGGCCGGTGGTGGTGTCGAAGTGTCCGGTGAAGAGCGGCGTGAGATCGCCGTGTTCCGTGTGTGCGAAGAGAAGCTGCTGCGCGTGCACGGAACCGGAGGAATACACGTAGAGCGGAAGGCCCGCAGCGTGCCAGCGTCTGAGGGCCTCCACGGCGTCCGGATGCACGTGGCCGCGATAGGCGCCGGTCTCGTAGCCGGCTTCCCACACGAGCCCCTGGAGCGCCTTCAGGGACGTGGCCTTCCGGTCCTCCTCGATCCACCGGAGCAGTGCGGCGACGATCGCCTCCGTGTCCGTGGTCTCGACGCCGGCCTCGGCGGCGGCGGCGTCGAGCTGGATCCGCACGTCGTGGTCCTCGGCGTTCTCGCGCACGTAGGCGGGCAGGGCTTCGCGCGCATAGGGGAAGAGCACGTCGTGGACGAAGGCGATGGAGCTGGTCGTGCCCTCGATGTCCGTGACGATCGCGCGGACCGGCGCCACCTCAGGCCTCGAGGCGCGGGAAGCGGCCGGCGATGTCGCTGCCCGTGAAGGACGCGACCCAGCCCTCGGGGTTCGTGAAGATGCGCACGGCCACGAAGCGCGGGGCGGGGCCCATGTCGAACCAGTGGCGAGTCCCGGCAGGCACGCCGATGAAGTCGCCGCGTTCGCAGAGCACCTCGTAGACGCGATCGTCGAGGTGCAGCGTGAACAGGCCGGCGCCGTCCACGAAGAAGCGCACCTCGTCCTCGGCGTGGGTGTGCTCCTCGAGGAACTTTCCGCGCATGGCGGCGCGGTCCGGATGCTCGGGATGCATGCTGACGACGTCGCAGGAGGCGTAGCCGCCCTCGGCCATGATGCGGTCGATCTCTGGCCGGTAGGCGGCGAGCACGGCGTCGGGATCGTCGCCGGCGCGCACGTCCTCGCGGGTGGGCCAGCGCTCGAAGCGCACGCCCACGGCGTGGAGGGCCGCGGCGATGGCGTCATGGTCGGCGTGCTCGGCCACCGGGGCCGTCGGGGCGGTCTCGTCGAAGATGCGCAGGCGGCTCATGGGCGGGCTCCCTCGTCGGTGATTCGGGCGTGCAGGGCCCCGGTGCCGTGGCGGCGCAGCTCCAGCTCGAGGCCGAGGAGGTAGTCCAGGGCCTCGAGGTGGCGCAGCGCCTCGGCGAGATCGGCGCCCCAGGCGTAGACGCCGTGGCCGGCGATCAGGTACGCGGGACAGCCGGGGCCGGCGGCGTCGAGGCGGGCGTCGGCCGCGGCGGCCAGGGCGTCGATGTCCTGGTCGTTCGGCACGACGGGAATCTCGAGGCGCGTCGCGTGGGTCGTGACCCCGGCGAAGGCCTTCAGCAGCTCGTAGTCCTCGAGGACGATGCGGTCGGCACCCGCGAGGCGGGCCGCGAGTACGGCGTTCGGGGCATGCGTGTGGAGCACGGCGCCGACGGCGGGATCGCGGCGGTAGAGGGCGCGGTGCAGGCCTGCCTCGGCGGAGGGGCGGGCCCCCGGCGCGGCGTGCACGGGCCGGCCGTCGAGGTCGACGACCATGAGCTGCTCGGGCCCGATGCGGGCCTTGTCCCCGCCGGAGACGGTCACGACGCAATGCCGGGCGTCGAGGCGGACCGAGAAGTTGCTGCTCGTGGCCGGCGTCCAGCCGCGCGCGTGCAGCGTCGCGGCCACGGGGCCGAGGGCCTCGGCGGCGGCGACGCGGGCGTCGGCCGGGGCGCTCGCTCGGGCGCTCTCCAGGGCAGTGTCGCGGGCAGTCTCGGCCATGACGCGATGGTCTCCGGAGCTGGGGTCGCGCGGGCGCGCGAGTCTAGCACAGGCCCCCGAACGGCAGGCCTGCGGGACGGGTGGGAGGCCGGACGGGACGGCGGTCAGCGGGTACAATCGCCGCCCTTTGGCGCCCGCGAGCGACCCGAACGCCCATGCAGGACCTCGCCCCGACGCGGCGGCCGATCACCCTGGACGTGGAGGCGTCCGGCTTCGGCCGTGGCAGCTACCCGATCGAGATCGGCTTCGCCTTCCCGGACGGCAGCACGGCCGCGTGGCTGATCCGGCCGGCGCCGGACTGGACGCACTGGGATCCGGAGGCCGAGGCCGTGCACGGGATCTCGCGCGAGACGCTCCTCGCCGAGGGGCGCTCCGTGGTGGAGGTGGCGGCCCTGCTCAACGGCCAGCTCGCCGGGAACCGGGTCTACAGCGATGCCTGGAGCTTCGACGCGTCCTGGGTCGCGCGCCTCTTCGACGCCGCCGGCTTCAGCCAGCACTTCCGCATCGACACGGTGCGCGCCCTGCTCACGGAGGACGAGGTGGCCTGCTGGCCCCGCGCCCGGGACCTCGTGCAGCAGGAGCACGGGGGTCCGATCCACCGGGCCGCGACGGACGCACATCTCCTCCAGCTCACGGTGCTCCGGGCCCGCGCCCTCGCGCGTGCCTGACGCCTCTCCCGTGCCATCGGGGACCCGGCCTTGATCAGCGTGCTCGGCATCCTCGTCCTTCCGCTGCTGGCGCTCTCCTTCTCCGTGGACCGCTCCGCGGTCGCCTGGCGTACGGTGCTCGGCGCCTTCCTGCTGCAGGCGAGCATCGGTGCGCTGGTGCTGTACTTCCCCCCCGGGAAGGTGGCGCTGGAGGCGGTGGCGGCCTTCGTCGGTGGGGTGCTCGCCTACAGCCAGGCGGGGATCACCTTCATGTTCGGGCGCGTGGCGAGCGATTCCTTCGGCTTCATCTTCGCGTTCCGCGTGCTCCCGGTGATCGTGTTCTTCTCGGCCCTCGTGTCCGTGCTCTACCACCTCGGGATCATGACCTGGGTGATCCGCGTCCTCGGCGGCCTGCTGCAGCGCGCGCTCGGGACGAGCCGGCCCGAGTCGCTCTCCGCGGCGGCGAACATCTTCGTGGGGCAGGCGGAGGCGCCGCTCGTGGCGAAGCCCTTCATCCCGTCCATGACGTCCTCCGAACTCTTCGCCGTGATGGTGGGCGGCCTGTCGACGATCGCCGGGTCCGTGATGGCCGGCTACGCGGCCTTCGGGGTGGAGCTGAAGTACCTGATCGCGGCGTCCTTCATGGCGGCGCCGGGCGGGCTCATGATGGCCAAGCTCGTGCTCCCGGAGACGGGAGCGCCGAAGAACGATCTCGACGAGCTCGACGGGCCGGACCTCATGCGCAGCGTGAACGTCTTCGACGCGGCGGCCACCGGCGCGCTCGCGGGGCTGCAGATCGCCCTCGCCGTGGGGGCGATGCTGGTGGCCTTCATCGCGCTCATCGCCATGCTCAACGGCGTGATCGGCTGGGCCGGGGGGCTCTTCGGCCATCCGGAGCTGACCTTCGAGGCGATCCTCGGCGTGCTGTTCCGGCCGCTCGCGTTCCTCCTCGGCGTGCCCTGGGCCGAGGCCGGCGCGGCCGGCAGCTTCATCGGCCAGAAGCTCGTGGTGAACGAGTTCGTGGCCTATGCGGACTTCGTCGCGCAGCAGGAGACGCTGTCGGCCTCGACGCGGGCGATCGTCACCTTCGCCCTCTGCGGCTTCGCGAACTTCTCCTCCATCGCGATCCTCCTCGGCGGCCTCGGCGCCATCGCGCCCACGCGCCGGGAGGACATCGCGCGCCTCGGCCTGCGGGCGCTCGGCGCGGCGACGCTCGCGAACCTCATGAGCGCGGCCCTCGCGGGCCTGTTCCTCGGACTCTGACGCCCATGGACCTCGAAGCCGTCGACTACCGCGATCCCGACGCGCCCGGGGCCTTCGTGCGGTCCCTGCGCGA
>JAZBPF010000739.1:0-3351 GCA_036351515.1 Pseudomonadales bacterium
CCCGGCGCACGAAGCGACCGGGGGCCTGATGCAGCCATCGGCGCACCGTCGGCCCGGCTATCCCTTGGCGGGTTGCACCTCTGCAGAGCCCGCCTCCGTTTCACCGGGCAAGTTCATGATGGAGTTCCGCGTGAGCGCCCACGCCCGGAGGCCCTTGCCTGGTCGGCCGTTGCCGACACCGGCATCTCGAAGACCTCGAAGAAGAGCTTCTCGTCGATCTGGGTGAGCTCGCGCTGCGCAGCCGCGGCGAGCAACTCGCCGGCCATCGTCGTCAGCACCCGGAGGTTCCCGTGGGCGTGGTCACAGAGGGCGTGCATGAGGTCCGGAGTCATGAGCGTCGGGTTGCCCGCGGACTTCAGCAGGTGCCGCAGGTACTCCACCAGTTCGTCCCGGCTCGCGTAGTCCATCGTCAGACGAGCACGGATGCGGCTGCCCAGCGGCAGAAGTTCTTCTTTCCGCAGCTTCTCCAGGAGGCGTCCGTCACCGGCCAGCACGACGGTGAGGATGTTGCGCGAGTCGAAGTTCGCGCTGGCCAGGATCCGCAGTTCGCTCATGACCAGTGGCTGCATCTCCTGAGCCTCGTCGATCAGCAGGACCGGACGCAGCATCGTCGTGTCGATGTGGGCGATCCAGCGCTCGCGCAGGCCCTTGAAGCCACACCACCGATTGTGGGGCCGCAACTGCACACCGAAGAGATCACCCATCTCGCGGTAGAAGTCGGCGACATTGCTTTGCGGATGCTGCAGCGCCCCGACAGTCACCTCGCCCAGGCGGTCGAGCCGCCCGGCCAGGATGCGCAGCGCGACGCTCTTGCCCGTTCCAGGGTCGCCGGTGATCAGCGCGAATCCGCCTTCGCGGACATGCCCTTGCTCGATGCGCCAGCAGAAGCTCTCGAGCTTCGGCGTGCTGAGCAGGGCCTCGGTGGGAAGGTCGGCGGAGAAGGGGTTCCACTTCAGGCCGTAGAGGGACAGGAGCTTCTTGTTCATGCGTCGTCCGAGGGGTCGAGGTCGTGCTTTGGCAGGTAGGCCGGCGGCAGGCCGGTCGCGGAATACTCGGCCAGCAGCTTGCGGAGGAGTGGCGCGGTGCCCGAGGGCTCGACGTCCGAAGGCTCGGTCGCGCTCTCCGGCGACTCGACGGCGCTTCGCATGCCGTCGGCGTTCCGCTGCTTGTCTTGCGGATAGAGCCGGCCCAGCACAGCACCGCTGCGTTCGTCGATGGCGTCGACGAAGCCAAGATCCCAGCGCGCCGCACGGACCGTCACGAGGGGCACCGTTCGCAGCCGAGAGGGCAGCTCCAAGCGTCGGGCGAACAAGGCGATCGTCCCGTCCGTGCGCCGCTGCCGGCGGCGATAGAGGCCACGAAAGGCGCTGCGCAGGGCCTCACTGCCCGGGCAATCACGGCGCACCGACTGGTCGTCGACGAAGCGTCGCAGCGGACTCGTCCCGATCTCCGAGTGGGTCTTGATGTTGTACTCCCGCTCGACCCAGGCCTGCGTCGCCTCGTTCAGGTAGGCCAGCCGCAGCTCCTTCTCGCCCTCCAGCATTCTCATCAGCCGCCCCTCGACGGAGGCCCAGAACACCTCCTGCTTGCCGTTCTGGTACGGGCTGAAGGGCAATGTGGGATCCCATTTGATGCCGAGATCGTGCAGCCCCCACTGGGTCTCCTCTGCTCGCATCGCGGAGCCGTTGTCCGTCATCAGCGCGCGCGGCAGACCGCGCTTCTGGAGCGCCTGCGACAGGCCATGGATGAAGGACTCCGCCTGCTCGTCCAGATACCACTGTGCGTGGCAGCAAAGCCGAGATCGATCGTCGACGAAGGCCAACAGGAACGCCTTCCGCCACCGGCCATCGCGAGTAAGGACTCGCCGTGAGCCGTGATGGAAGTCCGCGTGCCACAGGCCGTGGACGTACTCGGCTTCGTAGCTTCGCACCTCACGCGCCACCGCCGGCTCACCGCCCTTCCGCGTCCGCTTGCGGCGTTGCCGGTCGAGCCCGTTCGCCCGCATGAAGCGCCGGACCGTCGAGTACGACGGAACGCTCCCAACCGTGGAGTCGAGTTCGCTCAACGCCACGAGATTGTCGAAGTGGAGCTGAACGCTCCACTCCGGATGGGCCTTGTGCTGCGCCCGGATGGCCTTGGCCAGTGTCGTTTGGATCGACGGCTGCCGCCCCACGTCGCTGCGAACGCGGCGTCGCAGTCTGCCCATCGGATCGATGGCGGCGTTTTTGGCCTGGTAGTACCAGCGCTCGATCGTCGACCTGGCGAAGCGCACCGACTCGCCGGTGACCGGATGCCGCCACACCCGCGACGCGAGCTGCTCGATCGCGTCGCGGAGCTCACCGCGGGCGGGCGGCGCGGCAAGCAGACTGCCGACCACGGCGAAACGAAGCCGCGCCCACGCGTCGTGGGCGGGCATCGAACTGGGGCCATCCTGATGCTCGGGCGATCCGCTGGTCATGACGGCCGCGACCGTAGATGGCGAGGTCACAGCATGGCGATGCGCATCCTCTGCGGGGAAGAATCAACCATCACGATGCGTGCTCCGCAGCGTCGGAGCGAGGCACCGTCAGCGGCGTGAGGGCGCGGAGCAGGGCGACGACCCGGCCCGCCAGGCCGTCTCCCGAGAATCGATCGAGCAGCGCTCCCGGCAACCGTGCCGTGTCGATCTCCTCGGGCAGCCGGGCCCGGATCTGCCACCACAGGCCGGTCTCCACGAAGGCCTCTCGCCACCAGCGTCGCCACCGCTCGATCGTCCGGGCGCTCACGTCGCCGACCAACTGCTGCAGACGACGCCGGCGCGCCGGCGTTGCCGACTCCGCCAACACCGCGATCAGCAGCACGACCAGGCCGACGTAGACTCGCCGCCCCAGGAATCTCACCGAGGGCGGCGTCGTCCGCCGACGACAACCCTCCGCGTCGCAACACAGGCTGAACCGCACCGACCACAGCGGGTCGATTCGCTGCAGATCCAGTCCGCACCGGGGTTTGCGTGGGTAGTTGGCCGAGTGCAGGCGGCCCCCGCAGGCGCATCCCTCGGCGCGAGCCGAACCCGCCAGGTCCTGATCGATCTGCAACAAGACGCCGTAGACCCTGGCGTCACGGAATAGTCGGTGCGACAACGATGATCCTCTTGCGTAGACAACAAGAGGCGAGCCCCCTCGACCGAGGCGATCAAGCTTCGCGAGGGGGTTTCGTTTGTACGCATCGACGAGCGTGATCAGGACGCGCGGCGAAGCCCTCGGTTTGCGGGCTCAGGGTCAGCGAGATGAGGGTGAAGCTGGCGATTCTTGCCGCGGCGCTGCTGTGCGCGTGCTGCGGCCCCACCGAAGTCGACGCGGCCGCGGTGCGCTC
>JAZBPF010000740.1:0-2785 GCA_036351515.1 Pseudomonadales bacterium
AGCAGGAAGGCGTAGGGGACCACGGCGCCGAGGATGGCGAGGACGAGGTAGAGGTTCTTCATGGAGTGCTTCTCCGCTTGCGAGCTGCAGAAGAGCATAGGGGCGGAGCGCGCCGTGTGGATTACCTCGGGGGTCATGGGAGGTGGATGCGCTGAAGTCGCCCGGCCCGCCGGAGCGGCTGAAGCGGGCTCCCACAGTGCCGGTGCCGATCCCCCCTGTGGGAGCAGACTTCAGTCGCGACGAACTCCGATCGGAAGGATTCGTCGCCGCTGAAGCGCGCTCCCACAGTGCCAGTGCCGAAACCCCCTGTGGGAGCAGACTTCAGTCGCGACGAACTCCGATCTGACGGATTCGTCGCCGCTGAAGCGGGCTCCCACAGTGGGGTGTCGACACACCGATCGTGGGAGCCCGCTTCAGCGGCGACGACCGCGCGGGAACGGAGCCACTATCCATGCAAGAGAAACGTCGACCGATGCCGAGCCCCGTCCCCTCGATCGCGACCCCGGCCCCGGCTCTCCGTCACCTCCTCCTCGCCACGATCACCCTGCTCGGCGCCTGCGCCACCCCACCCGACCTGCACCTCGAAGGCGACGCCCTGGTGGCCTCGGGAAGCCTTGCCGCCCGGATTCCCCGCCCGGAAGCCGACTGGCGCCCCGCCCCGGTCGACCGACGCGAGGAGACCTTCGACGGGCACCCCTTCGCCATCGCCCGGAGCGCCTGGCTCGGGGAGGACGCCCTGGTCCTCGTCCATGCGGAGCGCGTGCTGGACGACTCCGGCGCCGCCCACTACGAGGAGCTGCCTCCGTTCACGCTCGCCGGCGTGATCTGGCGCTCCCGGCTGCTCTGCGCCCCGCTTTCGCCGGCGGAGGTCGCGGAGGAGTCGGACCTCCGCTATCTCGCACGCCACGGCTTCGACCCCCTGCCCGCCCTTCGCCTTCGCCAGTTGTTCCGGACCACGGAGACCCACGACGCGGAGCTCGTGGTCAGCTACGGGGAGCGCGTGCAGGTCTGCAACGAGGACCCCGACGCGCTCGCGGCCTTCGATCGCCGCCTGCGCCGGCGCCTGGCCGGAACTCGCGCGGAAACTCCCGGCGAACCTCCGGAATGAATGCGGCACGCGCGTCCACAGAGCGGCCGATGTCGCGCCGCCAGTACGCTTGTCCACCCGCCTCGGGGCGGCCATGATCCCGGGGCGACACCGCAGGATGCGGACCAGCGTGCCGCCGGAGGAGCCAGGGAGGCCGACCCATGTGGAAGCCCTATCGCAGGATCGAGGAGACCCGCGATCGGGTGGTCTGGCGCTACAGCCCCCTCTGCTCGTGGTGGCTCTACGGCACGATCGCCGTCCTGCTCGTCGGGATCTGGCAGGGGAGCCTAGTGATCGAGGGGATCGCGATCGCATCGGCCTGCCTCTACCTGCTCTTCGTGACGCTGCCCGGGCTCGGGCCCGCACGAGCCATCCGCAGCGCCATGCGCAACGGCTCGGTCACCATGCACGGCAGCCGGTGGTCGTTCTCCGATCCGCTCACGTTCCGGGTGCCCAAGGCCCTGGCGGAAGAGGGTGAGGCGGCATGAATGCGGCAAAGCCGGCTCGCGAGGGCGCCTCCTTCAGCGTGTCCCCGATCCGGGGCCTTCACCTGCAGGTGCCCCACGAAGGTCACGACGTGACCTTCCACGCGAACCTCTGGAACGGTCGCGAGTGGGTCCTGGTGGACGGAGAGCCGGTCTCGTCCGAGCGCACTTTCGGACTCCACACGGAGCACGCCTTCGAGCTGGACGGCGCTCCCTGGCAGCTGGTGTTCACCCAGCAGCACCTCCTCCGGGGCCCCTGGATCTGCACGCTGCGCAGCCCGGACAGGCAGACGCGAACCGTCACGATCCACGTCGCGCGCCCGGACGCCGGCGACCTGATGCGCAGCTTCCTGCGCGCCTTCGTGGTAACCCTCGTCCTGTGTCTCGTGATGGCCCCCTGGATCGCCGTGGCCCTCACCTGCATCGTGATGTTCGTGTCCGCGATCGCGAACGCCAAGTTCCGCATCGAGGGCGACACCGAGGGTGGGGCCGCACCGGCGTCGTGAAGGCGCGTCTTCTCCGGGCCCTTTCTCGCGTCCCGGAGACGGGACCGGGCAGCCGCCGCCTCGCGTCGAGCCGCTGACTTCGAGCATCATCCGCAGGCGCGGGGCGGCCCCGCCGCCCCTTCCCGAAGCCGTTCAGGAGGCCCCATGGCCGATCTCGTGCTCTACGGTTCCCCGATCTCCCCCTTCCAGCGCAAGTGCGAGGTGCTGCTTTGCGAGAAGGGGCTCGACTTCGACTCGGAGACCGTCAACGTCCTCGGCATGCCCGACTGGTTCGCGGAGATCAGCCCGGCGCGGCGCATTCCCGTGCTCCGGGACCGGCGCGTCGGCGCCGAGGGCCCGGCCGGGACGATCGCGGACTCCTCGGCGATCTGCACCTTCCTCGAGCGCCTGGCGCCGACTCCGTCCTTCTACCCGGAGGACCCCTACGCCGCCGGCCGCGCCGTGTGGTTCGAGGAGTACGCGGACACGGAGCTGGCCGGCCTCGCCGGCGGCGGGATCTTCCGGCCGATCATGTTCCCGCGCTTCCAGGGCAAGGAATCCGACGTCGACACGGCGCGCGCGACCTTCCGCGACGCGCTGCCGGAGAAGTTCGACTACCTCGAACGGTCCCTGGACGGCCGCGACTGGCTGGTCGGGGACGCCCCGACGATCGGGGACGTGGCCGTCGCCTGCGTGCTCGCGCAGATCCACCTCGTGGCGGAGCTGCC
>JAZBPF010000741.1:0-3354 GCA_036351515.1 Pseudomonadales bacterium
CCGCGAGGGACTTCAGGGCGGCGATCACGACGAAGTCCCGGTCGACCTCGAAGAAGCGCCGCAGCCGCTCGCGCGTGTCGCTGCGCCCGAAGCCGTCCGTGCCGAGCGTCCGGTAGGAAGTGGGCACCCAGGGGCGGATCTGGTCCGCGAAGGTCTTCATGTAGTCCGTGGCCGCGACCACCGGCGCGTCGAGCTCGCCGAGGCAGCGCGTCACCCAGGCCGCCCGCGGCGCCTCCTCCGGATGGAGCAGATTCCAGCGGTCCACGGCGAGGCCCTCGCGGCGGAGTTCGTTGAAGCTGGTGACGCTCCAGACGTCGCAGGCCACGTCGTACTCGCTGCGCAGGATCTCCGCGGCGGCGCGCACCTCGCGCAGGATCGTCCCGCTGCCGAGGAGCTGCACGACGCGCCCGCTCTTTCTCGCGCGCTTGTCGTCGGAGTCGCCCTCGAGCCGATACATGCCCTTCAGGATGCCTTCCCGGCATCCCTCCGGCATCTCCGGCTGGGCGTAGTTCTCGTTCATGACGGTCACGTAGTAGAAGACGTTCTCCTGCTCGGCGAACATGCGCCGCATGCCGTCCTGGACGATCACCGCGAGTTCGTAGGCGTAGGTCGGGTCGTAGGCGACGCAGTTGGGAATGGTGCTGGCGAGCAGGTGGCTGTGCCCGTCCTGGTGCTGCAGCCCCTCGCCGTTCAGCGTCGTCCGGCCCGCCGTCGCGCCGAGGAGGAAGCCGCGCGCCTGGGCGTCGCCGGCGAGCCAGGCGAGGTCGCCGATGCGCTGGAAGCCGAACATCGAGTAGAAGATGTAGAACGGCATGAGCGGAAAGTCGTTCACGCTGTAGGACGTCGCGGCGGCGAGCCAGGCGGAGAAGGCCCCGGCCTCGGTGATGCCCTCCTCGAGCACCTGACCGTCCTTCGATTCCTTGTAGGGCGCGAGTTCCCCGGAGTCCTCGGGCTCGTAGAGCTGGCCGGCCGAGGAGTAGATGCCGAGCTGCCGGAACATGCCCTCCATGCCGAAGGTGCGCGCCTCGTCCGGGACGATGGGCACGATGCGGTCCTTGATGCGCTTGTCGCGCAGGAGCGTCGAGAGGATCCGCACGAAGGCCATGGTCGTGGAGATCTCCCGCTCGCCGGAGCCGCCCGTGACGTTCTCGAAGGCCTCCAGGTCCGGCACCTCGAGCGCCGTGGACTCGCGCCGACGCTCCGGCAGATGGCCGCCGAGGGCCTCGCGCTGGCGGCGCAGGTACACCATCTCCGGCGAGTCGGGCTCCGGGCGGTAGTAGGGCAGGTCCTCGAGCTGCTCGTCGCTGAGCGGGATGTCGAAGCGGTCCCGGAAGTGCTTCAGCTCGTCGAGATCGAGCTTCTTGGTCTGGTGCGCCGTGTTCTCGCTCTCGCCGCCCTCGCCCATGCCGTAGCCCTTCACGGTCTTGGCGAGGATCACCGTGGGCTCGCCCCGGTGGTGCGCGGCCGCGTGGTAGGCGGCGTAGATCTTGTAGGGATCGTGACCACCGCGGTTCAGACGCATGATGTCGTCGTCGGAGAGGTGCTCCACCAGCTGCAGCAGTTCGGGATCCTTCCCGAAGAAGTGCTCCCGCGTGTAGGCGCCGCCCTTGGCCTTGTAGTTCTGGTACTCGCCGTCGACGGTCTCGTTCATGCGCTGCAGGAGCTTGCCGTGGTGGTCCTGCTCGAAGATCGGATCCCAGTGGCGGCCCCAGATCACCTTGATGACGTTCCAGCCGGCCCCGCGGAAGACGCCCTCGAGCTCCTGGATGATCTTGCCGTTGCCGCGGACCGGGCCGTCGAGGCGCTGCAGGTTGCAGTTGACGACGAAGATCAGGTTGTCGAGCCCCTCGCGGCCGGCGAGGGAGATGCTCCCGAGCGTCTCGGGCTCGTCGCACTCGCCGTCCCCGAGGAAGGCCCAGATCTTCCGGTCGCCCATGGAGAGCAGGCCGCGGCCGTCGAGGTACTTCATGACGTGCGCCTGGTAGATCGCCGAGAGGGGGCCGAGGCCCATGGAGACGGTCGGGAACTGCCAGTAGTCCCGCATGAGCCAGGGATGCGGGTAGGAGGACAGTCCGCCCCCCTCCGCCTCGCGGCGGAACCGGTCCAGCCGGGCCTCGTCGAGGCGACCCTCGAGGTACGAGCGTGCGTAGATCCCCGGCGCCGAGTGCCCCTGGATGTAGACGAGATCACCGAGGTGCTCGTCCGTGGGTCCGCGCCAGAAGTAGTTGAAGCCGACGTCGTAGAGCGTGGCGGCGGAGGCGAAGCTCGCGATGTGGCCGCCGATGCCCGGATCCTCCTGGTTCGCGCGCATGACCATGGCCAGCGCGTTCCAGCGGATCAGGGAGCGCAGGCGCCGCTCCATGAAGAGGTCGCCGGGCATCTGCGCCTGGCGCGACGGCGGGATCGTGTTCCGGTAGGGCGTCGTGATCGTGTAGGGGAGCCGTTCGCCGGTCTCCGTCATGCGCGCCGAGAGGCGCTCGAGGAGGTAGTTGGCCCGGTCCGTGCCGCGGAACTCGAGCACGGACTCGAGGCTGTCGAGCCACTCGCGGGTCTCGGAGGGGTCGGCGTCCTTGAGGTCCCTGGGGAAAGCCATGCGGGGGAAGCTCCCTTGCCGTGTTGCGAAGCGGGCGCCGCCCCGGGGACGGCGCGCCGCGATCAGTGCCGGAGCGGGCCGCGGTCCGGGGGGACCGCGTCGACGCGAGCCGCGTGCGGAGCGGTTCCGCGACGCAGCCGGGCCGCGCCGCGAACGCCCGAGGCGTCGCCGTGGCGCGGCGGCGAGAGGCGCGTCCGGACCCGCTCGGCGAAGATTCCGCCGATCCAGCGCGCGGGCACGTCATTATAGAGGGACGGGAGCTTCGAGAGCCCGCCGCCGAGCACCACCACTTCCGGATCCAGCACGTTCACCACGAGCGCGAGCGCTCCGGCGAGCTGCCAGCCGTAGAGGTCGAGGGCCGCACCGGCGGCCTCGTCGCCTTCGGCCGCGGCCGCCGCGAGATCTTCCTGCCGGGGCGCCGAGGCGACGTCCACGGGCGCGAGGGACCTCCGCGTCGCCGCGAGCCCGGGACCGGAGAGCCAGGCCTCGATGCAGTTCCGCCGCCCGCACCAGCAGCGCCGGTCGGCCAGGCGTGCCGCCCGCTCGCGGACGGCGCCGGGCACCCACTCGCCGAGGGGCGGCAGGGGCAGATGGCCCCACTCCCCCGCGATGCCGTTCGCGCCCCGGAGCAACCGACCCTCGACCACGAGGCCGCCGCCGACGCCGGTGCCGAGGATGACGCCGAAGACGCTGGCCGCCCCGGCACCGGCCCCGTCGACCGCCTCCGACAGGGCGAAGCAGTCGGCGTCGTTGGCGATGGC
>JAZBPF010000742.1:0-6026 GCA_036351515.1 Pseudomonadales bacterium
CGGTCCTCGCCCCCGTCCCCGGCCCGGCGCCCACCGTTCGTCGGCTGGACAGGGCCTGTCCAAGCACTGGACTGGACATTTTTGTGCAGTGCAGTACGCTTCGTTACCAGTCGTAACAAGTGTTCCGAGAGTTCACCATGAGCACCATCGATCGCATCCTGAAGTTCTGGTTCGCTCGCCCCTTCGTGACCTGGCCCGGGCTGCCGCTGCCGGTCACGACGCCCGTCGAGTACCTGGGGCCTCCCGCCGTGCAGGCTGCCGAAGCCGCGCCGGCCGGCCGCGCCCCCGAGGTCGATGCGGTGGAGGCGCAGGAGGAGGCGCCGCGGCAGGCTGCCTGAGGGCGACTGACGCCGATCGTCCATGAATTGTTCATGGACAAGTAGTGGACAATCGAGACGCTCCGGGTAGGGTAGGGCAACGGGCCCGAAAGTCCCCCTACCCCCGACCCGGAGATCATCCATGCTCGCCCCCCTTCGCTCCATCCGCGCGCTCGCCTTCGCCGTCCTGACCGTCGCCGCCGCGCCGGTGTTCGCCGAGTCCTCCATGGACGCCGGTCCGGACATCGTCGACACGGCCATCGCCGCCGGGCAGTTCACCACCCTGGTCACCGCCGTGCAGGCGGCCGGGCTCGTGGAGACGCTCAAGGGCGAGGGGCCGTTCACGGTCTTCGCGCCCACGGACGAGGCCTTCGCCGCGCTCCCCGCGGGCACCCTCGAGGCGCTCCTCGCCGACCCCGAGCAGCTCCGCGCCGTGCTGACCTATCACGTCGTCGCCGACGCGGTGTCGTCCTCCGAGGTGGTCGAGCTCGATCGGGTGCCCACGGTGCAGGGAGGCATGCTGCCCGTGAGCACCATGGACGGCGTGCAGATCGGGGCCGCGAAGGTGATCCAGGCCGACATCATGGCCTCCAACGGCGTCATCCACGTGATCGACACGGTCCTCGTGCCGTGACCCCGGCGCGGGGGGCTTCCGCGCCCCCCGCACCGCTCGACCCGCGCCCCGTCCGCGCCCTCTGCTATCGTCCGCGCTCCCTTCCGCCGGCAGGAGAGCCCCATGCCCGAACCGTCCGCGGACCCTGCGGTCCCGGCCTCCCTCGACGACGCGGCCATCGAGGCCCTCGGCGAGGGGCTGCCGCTCCTGGAAGGAATCCGGACCTGCCGGGCGATCCGGCGCCTGCGCCCGGACCCGGTTCCCCCCGCGCTCGTCCGCAAGGTGTGCGAGGCCGGCACCTTCGCCCCGAGCGGGGGCAACCGGCAGCCCTGGTTCTTCGTGGCGGTCACGGAGCCCGAGCGGCGGGCCTGGATCGCCGAGCGCTATCGCGCGGCGTTCCGCAGCTACATCGCGCCGGCGATCGAGGCCGCGAAGGATCCCGCCTACCCGGAGCGCAAGCGCCGGAACATGAACGCGGCGATCCACCTCGCCGAGCATCTGCACGAGGCCCCCGTGCACCTCTTCGTCGCCGGCTGGACCCGGCGCGGCGAGCCCCAGTACCAGGCGCTCTACCCCTGCATCCAGAACGTGCTGCTCGCCTGCCGGGCCGTGGGCCTCGGCGCGAGCCTCACGACCACCCATCGTGCCTTCGGCGAGGAGTGCGACGCGTTCCTGGGGCTCTCCCCGGACACGCCGAGCTGTGCGCTGATTCCCATCGGCTGGCCCCTCGGTCGCTACGGTCGGCCGCCGCGGCGCCCCGTCGACGACGTGCTCTTCTTCGAGCGCGCCGAGGGCATGCCCACGCGCCGCGACTGATCCGCGCGGCCCCCGCTCAGGGAGGACCCCCGTGAAGGCCGCCGAACTGCTGGTGAAGTGCCTCGAGGAGGAGGGCGTCGAGTTCGTCTTCGGCGTCCCCGGCGAGGAGAACGCCGACTTCGTGCTCGCCCTGGCCGACAGCGAGGCGATCCGCTTCGTGCTCACGCGGCACGAGCAGGGCGCCGCGTTCATGGCCGAGGTCTACGGCCGCCTGACCGGCAACCCCGCCGTGTGCCTCGGCACGCTCGGCCCCGGCGCCACGAATCTCGTCACCGGCGTCGCCGACGGCAACATGGACCACGCGCCCATGCTCGTGCTCACCGGCCAGGGGGCGACCTCCCGGCTCCACAAGGAATCGCACCAGATCATGGACGTGGTGCGCATGTTCCGCCCCGTGACGAAGTGGAGCACGAGCCTGATCCGGGGCGACAACGTTCCCGAGGTGGTGCGCAAGGCCGTGCGCGTGGCCCGGAGCGAGAAGCCCGGCGCCGTGCACATCGAGCTCCCCGAGGACATCGCCGAGGCGCCGACCCGGGCCCGGCCGTTGACCGTCAAGCGCTACCGCCGGCCCGCACCGGATCCCGCGGCGGTGGAGGAGGCGGTGGCGCGCCTGCGCGCGGCGCGCAGCCCCGTCATCATCGCCGGCAACGGCTGCATCCGGACCCGCGCGAGCGCGAGCCTGCGCCGCTTCTGCGAGCGCACGGGCATCGGCGTGCTCTCCACGTTCATGGCGAAGGGGGCCGTGGACCTCGACGCCCCCTACTGCCTCTTCACGATCGGGCTGTCGCAGAAGGACCTGCCGGCGCGGGCCGTGGACGAGGCCGATCTCGTGATCACCCTCGGCTTCGACATGGTCGAGTACCACCCGCACCTCTGGAACCCGGAGGGGAACAAGCCGATCGTGCATGCGGACTTCGTCCCGGCGGAGATCGACGCCCACTTCCAGCCGGACGTGGAGCTGGTGGGCGATCTCTCCGCGACCCTCGATGCGCTCACGCGGGCGCTCGGGGACGCGTCCCTGCCGGCCTGGGACTTCGCGACCCAGGCCGCCGTGCGCGCGACCATGCTCGAGGAGTTCGCGCGCCACGCCGACGACGACACGGAGGGGACGATCCGCCCGCAGAAGGCCCTCGCCGACCTGCGTGCCGTGCTCGGCCCCGAGGACGTCGTGCTCTCGGACGTGGGGGCCCACAAGCTCTGGGTGGCGCGCCATTACCACTGCCACGAGCCGAACACCTGCCTGATCCCGAACGGCTTCTGCTCCATGGGCTTCGCCCTGCCCGGAGCCGTCGCGGCGTGCCTCGTGCATCCGGATCGACGCATCGTCGCCGTCTGCGGCGACGGCGGCTTCCTCATGAACGTGCAGGAGATGGAGACGGCGGTGCGCCTCGGCGTGTCGCCGACGGTCCTGCTCTGGGAGGACGGTGGCTACGGGCTCATCTCGTGGAAGCAGGAGGACGAGTTCGGTCGCAGCTCGCCGCTCGCCTTCGGCAATCCCGACTGGCTGCGTCTCGCGGAGAGCTTCGGCTGGAACGGGCACCGGGTGGAGCGCAGCCGGGACCTGCGCGGCGTGCTCGAGCGGGCCGTCGCCGAGGACGGCCCGAGCCTGGTGGTGATGCCCGTCGACTACCGCGAGAACCCGCTGCTGACGAAGCGCCTGGGGCGCATCGAGCCCCGGCTCTGATCAGCTCGTCGCCGGCTCGTCCCCGTCGCCGCTCGGGGTCGCCGCGGTCGCGCCGGCGGTCGCGTTCTTCAGCCCCTCGAAGGCCTCCACGAGGTTCATGGGCAGGGGGAACACGATCGTGTTGCTCTTGTCGCTCGAGATGTCGATGAGCGTCTGCAGGTAGCGCAGCTGCAGGGCCTGGGGCTGGCGGGCGAGGATGCCGGCAGCGTCCTGGAGCCGCTCGGCGGCCTGCATCTCGCCGTCGGCGTGGATGATCTTCGCGCGCCGGTTCCGCTCCGCCTCCGCCTGCTTGGCGATGGCGCGGATCATGCTCTCGTCGAGGTCCACGTGCTTGATCTCGACGTTCGAGACCTTGATCCCCCAGGCGTCCGTCTGCTCGTCGAGGATCGTCTGGATGTCGTTGTTGAGCTTGTCGCGCTCGGCGAGGAGCTCGTCGAGTTCGTGCTGGCCGAGGACGGAGCGCAGGGTCGTCTGCGCGAGCTGCCCCGTGGCCTCCATGTAGTCCTCGACGTTGATGATCGCGTTCTTCGGCTCGATGACCCGGAAGTAGAGCACGGCGTTCACGCGCACGGTGACGTTGTCGTGGGTGATCAGGTCCTGGGACGGCACGTCCATGACCACCGTGCGCAGGTCCACGCGCTCCATCTGCTGCAGGACCGGGATGATGATGATCAGACCCGGCCCCTTCACCTTGTAGAAGCGCCCGAGCATGAACACGACGCCGCGCTCGTACTCCCGGAGGATCCGGAACGCGCTGCCGAGGATGGAGACGACGATGGCGAGGAGGACGCCAAGGAAGATGTTCATGAGGGGACGCTCCCTTCGGTGATGCCCGTGGCCTCGTCCGCCGGGGTGACGTGGACCGTGAGGCCGTCCACGGCGGTGACGACGAGCTCCTGACCGGCGCGTACGGGCACGTCGCTCCGGGCCTGCCAGACCTCCCCGAGGACGCGCACGCGGCCGGCGCTCTCGAAGTCGCCGAGGGCCGTGGCCCGTTCGCCGATCATGCCCTCGCGACCGCTGACGACGTGCTCCCGCCGCGCGCGCAGGGCCGCGGCCAGGGAGAAGACGAAGATGCCGAGGGACGCCGCCACGAAGGCGGCGATGATCGGCATGGAGACCTGGAACGCCGGCAGGTCCGTGTCCATGAGCATCACCGAACCGAAGGCGAAGGCGATGGCCCCGCCGACGCCGAAGACGCCGAAGCTCGGCGTCAGGGCCTCCGTGACCATGAGGGCGATGCCGAGGAACATGAGCCCGAGGCCCGCATAGCTCACGGGAAGCATCTGCAGGGCGTAGAAGCCGAGGAGCAGGCAGATGGCCCCGGTGATGCCGGGGATGCCGAGGCCGGGGTTGTAGAACTCGAGGATCAGCCCGTAGATGCCGATCATCATGAGGATGTAGGCGATGTTCGGGTCCGTGATCAGCGCGAGGAACTCGCTGCGCCAGTCGGGCTCGATGCGCGTGACCGCCGGATCGGAGACGTCGATGGTGGTCTCGGCATTCTGGACGGTCACCGTGCGGCCGTTCGCCTGTGCGAGCAGGGCGTCGAGATCGGCGGCGACGAAGTCCGCCACGTTCTCGGCGACCGCCTCCGTCGCCGACAGGCTCACGGCCTCGCGCACGGCGCGCTCCGCCCATTCGGCGTTGCGTCCGCGGAGCTCCGCGAGGCCGCGGATGTAGGCCACGGCGTCGTTGATGGCCTTGCGCTCGAGGGCGGTCTTCGGCTGGGGTGCCGTTCCGGGCTGGTCGCCGTCCTCGCTCGCCTCGCCTTCACCCTCCGGGCTGCCGCCCGCGCCGTCCCCGTCCGGCGACCCCGGCTCCGGTTGTCCGCCCGGCATGGGCAGGGGGCCGCCTCCGCCGCCGATGGACACGGGCGTCGCCGCGCCCAGGTTCGTCGCCGGGGCCATGGCGGCGACGTGGCTCGCGTAGAGGATGTAGGTCCCGGCGCTCGCCGCACGGGAGCCCTGGGGGGCGACCCAGGTCGCCACGGGGACCGTGGAGTCGAGGATGCCCTTGATGATGTCGCGCATGGACGAGTCGAGGCCGCCGGGCGTGTCCATGCGGATCACGAAGAGCGCGGCGCGGGCGTCCTCGGCGTCCTCGAGGTTGCGCAGGATGTAGTCGGCGCTCGCGGGGCCGATGGCGCCCTCGAGCTCGAGGACGCGCACGTCCGCCGCGCGCGCGGGGACGGTGGCGAACAGCCCGGCCGCGACGACGCACAGGAGGGCGAGAAGAGACCGGGCGGTCCCGCCGGACCGCGAGGCTGCGGACTCGGAGCGCATGGGCACAGCCTACAGGCGTGCGGGGTGGCAAGGAATCCCGGCGCGCCGGTCCCGCCGCCGTCACGCGATCGTGACCGGGCGATCGCCACTCCCCTTGTGGGAGCCGGCTTCAGCCGCGACCGCGGAGGCCAGGCGCTTCCATCGCGGCTGAAGCCGGCTTGTATGGTTTCTCGGGTCTTGGATCAGGAAGATTCAAGACGCCGGGGTGGGCGGGACGAAAGCCGCTTCCAGCCTCTCGGGGCATGGACCGTGGGAGATCTCGCCCCCACCCCTCTCACCATCCGAACGCCGATGAAGGATCCAGCCTCTGC